>DASWYX010000330.1:0-17346 GCA_036404755.1 Pseudoduganella sp. | reverse complement strand
AGCCCCACCATGGGCGCGCCAGCTCGATGCGCTGCTGGCGCAGGACAACGAACTGCAAGCCACCCGCCAGCTCGCCGGCGCCATGCTCGCCACGGGACAGATCCGCTCAGAACGCGAGCTGCGCGAACTCGAACGCATCTTGCAAGCAACAGAATCGCGCGCCGCAGCGCAAGATGGAGCGCTAAGATAAATGCACTCACGAAAGGAAGAACCCATGTCCCAACGCGGCTTTACCCTCGTTGAAATCGCGATTGTCCTTGTCATCATTGGACTGCTGCTTGGCGGCGTGCTGAAAGGCCAGAGCCTGATCGACAGCGCCAAGGTGAAGAACATCATCCAGCAGTCGCAATCGCTGCAGGCTGCCGTCAACGCCTACCAGGACCGCTACCGCGCCCTGCCCGGCGACGACATCATGGCGACCACGCACGTCCCCGGCGCCACCGGCAATGGCAATGGCGATGGACAGATCACGGAATACCAGCTGGCGCCGCAGCACCTGGCGCTGGCGGGCCTGATCACGGGTTCCTATAACGGCACCACCGATTTCATGACCAGCGCACAGGGCGGCGCAGTCTACATCTACAACGATATGGTCGGTGGCCGCGCCGGCAACGGAATCCGCTTCGATAATCTGCCGGATTCCTTCGCTGAACAGATCGATGCGAAGCTGGATGACGGCAAGCCGGATTCCGGCAATGTGCGGGCGACGGGGCCTTATACCAATAACGGCACGATCATTACTCGGACGGCGATTTTCTTTTGAAGCTTTTTGAAACCGAGAACCGGGTCAGACCCGAAGGGTCAGACCCTGGCATAGCGGCGGCCGCTGGTCCGCCAGGGTCTGACCCTTGGGTCTGACCCAGATTTTAGGTTTCCTCCACAAACGCCTTCAGCCGCGCCAGCGCCGCATCCCACTGCGCGGACACCTGGTCCAGATACTCGCGCGCCCCCGCAATCGGCACAGGATCGAGCGCAAAGCGGCTCTCCCGCCCGCTGCGCGAAGAGCGCACCAGGCCGGCGCCCTCCAGCACCTGCAAATGCTTGGTAATCGCCTGCCGCGTCAGCTGCGAGCCGGCAGTCAGCTCCGAGATGCTCTGCGGCGAGCCGTCGGACAAGCGCCCCACCAACCACAGGCGCGTGGGATCGCCCAGCGCCGAAAACACCGGCGCTTGGGCCTGGGCTGCACGCTCAAGGGTGCGTAGCGACATAGTCCGCGATGTTCTGCATCTGCTGCGCCCAGCCGCCATCGTTCATGCGGAAGGCTTCCGCGCGGCGGTGTTCAGGGATCGAATCGAAGCCGGACTCGGTCACCGTCAGCAGCGTGCCGCCATCCACCGGCTTCAGGCGGAACTCGATCAGGGTCTGCGGCTCGCCCGAGTAATCCACGTTCGGATCAATCGCATACGGATGCCAGGTAAAGGAAAACAGCGTTTCCGGCACCACTTCCTTCACCATCGCATTCCAGCGGATATGCTCATAGCCCGGATGCGTGATATGCCCGGTGCTCGGCTGGCCCGGCGTGAAAGGCTGTTCCAGCTTTACCTTGAACCATTCGCCGAATTCCTCGTGATTGGTCAGTGCGCGCCATACGCGGGACACCGGCGCCTTCAATTGAATCTGTTTCTCGATACGGTCAGTCATGGTGACGTCCTCCTTTGATGCGCATGGTATGCCACGCACAATACAAATGCAACCATTTGGTTGCACGAATTTCTGATACTCTAAAAAAATGACTACCCTATCCGAACACCCCAAACAACCGCGCCGCCGCATCTTCCTGATGCGCCACGGCAGCGTGACTTACTTCGACGCCAGCGGCAAACCTATCCTGCCCGAGAGCGTTCCCCTCAATGAGGCAGGCCGCGAACAGGCCACGGCAGCCGGCCGGGAATTCGCCCGGCAGCAGTTGCGCTTCGATCGCGTGATCATCTCCGGACGGCCGCGCACCGTGGAAACGGCGCAGCGCGCGCTGGCCGAAACAGGCCAGCAGATCGAACTGGAAATCTGGCCGGAACTGGAGGAAATCCGTGGCGGGCGCCTTTCGGCGATTCCGGACGAGCAAATCCAGGCCGCCTTCACCGGCGCCTTCGAAGGCGTGGTGGCGGAGGACAAGCGTTTCCTCGGCGGCGAAACCATCGGCGAGCTGCTGGACCGGGTCCACCCCGCCCTCGACCGCCTGCGCGCGGACAAGAGCTGGGACACAGTCCTGATGGTCCTGCACGGCGGCGTGAACCGCGCCATCCTGTCCTATGCCCTGACCCAGGGCCAGCGCACCTTCTTCGGCGGCATGTCGCAGACGGCGGGCTGCATCAACGCCATCGACGTGGGCGAGTCGCAACAGGACTGGGTGCTCCGCTTTGCGAACTATTCCCCGCCCGCTCCCCTGCAAACGGCCACGCGCACGACCACGATGGAGCAGCTTCTGGCCGAGTACTTGAAGTTCCGCTTCACTTTCCAGCAAAATTAATAGCACGTTCGTTCTTTTCTGTTGTACGATAGCCCTTCAATAAGGAGACGCTATGTTCGAAGAATTCATGGGAACGAAGGCCGTATCGGAGCGCCACAGCTTCGATACGGCGGCGCTGGACGCTTATTTGCGCCAGCATGTGGAAGGCTATCCGGAGGGCGAGCTGAAGGTCGCACAGTTCAAGGGCGGCCAGTCCAACCCGACCTTCAAGCTGAGCAAGGGCGACACGCACTATGTGCTGCGCACCAAGCCCGCGCCGGCCGACAAATTGCTGCCTTCGGCCCATGCCATCGACCGCGAGTACCGCGTGATGGACGCATTGAACAAGGCCGGCTTCCCGGCCGCCCGCCAGTACTGCCTGTGCACGGACGAATCGGTGATCGGACGCGCTTTCTATGTGATGGAATTCGTCGATGGCCGCGTATTGTGGGACCAGGCCCTGCCGGGCATGACACCCGCCGAGCGCGCCGCGATCTATGATGAACAGAACCGCGTCATCGCCCAGCTGCACAGCATCGACTACAACGCTATTGGCCTGGGCGACTACGGCAAACCGGGCAACTACTTCCAGCGCCAGATCGAGCGCTGGACCAAGCAGTACAAGGCTTCCGAGACCGAGAAGATCGAGGCAATGGACAGCCTGATCGACTGGCTGCCGGGCCATATCCCGCCGGGCGACGACACGTCCATCGTCCACGGCGACTACCGCCTCGACAACCTGATTTTCCATCCCACCGAGCCGCGCATCCTCGCAGTGCTGGACTGGGAGCTCTCCACGCTGGGGCATCCCTTCGCCGATTTCAGCTATCACTGCATGGGGTGGCATATCTCGCCCGGCCAGTTCCGCGGCATCGGCGGGCTGGATTTGCAGGCGCTGGGTATTCCTTCGCAGCGCGAGTACATCGCGAAGTACGCGGAACGCACGGGCAAGAATATCCGGCTGGAGGACTTCAACTTCTACCTGGCCTTCAATATGTTCCGCCTCGCGAGCATCATGCAGGGGATTATGAAGCGTTATGTGGACGGGACCGCGTCCAGCGCGCAGGCGCTGGAGTCAGGCAAGCTCGTGCGGCCGATGGCGGAGCTGGGGTGGTCATATGCCCAGGGGAAGGCCATCGACTGAGCCTGGACGGCGGATCAATGATCCGCGCTACGCGGCGCGGCAACGCACGCACACAAACCCGTTTTTTGCCCCGCCACGCGCGCCAATGAAGGGATTTGGCCCCAACGGGGCTGTAGGGCGGATCATTGATCCGCCGTGCATGATCCGCTAACACACAAGGATACAAGCAATGGACTTCGAATATTCCGACCGCTGCAAGGACCTGCAAGGCCGCCTGCTGGACTTCATGGACCAGCACATCTACCCCAATGAAAAGGCCTTCCACGAAGAAGTGGACCGCAACGGCCATGAAAAAGGCAACCGCTGGATTCCCACGGAACTGATCGAGCGCCTGAAACCGCTGGCGCGCGAACAGGGCTTGTGGAACCTCTTCCTGCCGCGCTCGAAGCGCGCGCCGGAAGGCCTGTCCAATCTCGATTACGCTCCGCTGTGCGAGATCATGGGCCGCGTGCCCTGGGCGGCGGAAGTGTTCAACTGCTCCGCGCCGGACACCGGCAATATGGAAACGCTGGAACGCTACGGCACCGAGGAGCACAAGCAGCAATGGCTGGAACCCCTGCTGCGCGGCGAGATCCGTTCCGCCTTCGCGATGACGGAACCGGCCGTGGCTTCGTCCGACGCCACCAATATCGAAACCCGCATCGAGCGCGATGGCGACCATTACGTGATCAATGGCCGCAAGTGGTGGATTTCCGGCGCCGGCGATCCGCGCTGCCAGATCTACATCACGATGGGAAAAACCGACTTTGACGCGCCGCGCCATCAGCAACAGTCGATGATCCTGGTCCCGGCCGGCACGCCTGGCCTGACGGTAGTGCGCCCCCTGCCCGTCTTCGGCTACGACGACGCCCCGCACGGCCACTGCGAAGTCCTGTATGAGAACGTGCGCGTGCCCGCGTCCAATCTCCTGCTCGGCGAAGGCCGCGGCTTCGAAATCGCCCAGGGCCGGCTGGGCCCGGGCCGCATCCACCACTGCATGCGCGCCATCGGCGTGGCCGAGCGCGCGCTGGAGCTGATGTGCCGGCGCCTGAACGCACGGGTAGCGTTTGGCAAGCGCCTTTCCGAGCAGGGAGTGTGGCGCGAACGCATCGCCGAGGCGCGCATCCAGATCGATACCGCCCGCCTGCTGACGCTGAAGGCGGCTTACATGATGGATACTGTCGGTAACAAAGTCGCCCAGGCCGAAATTGCCATGATCAAGGTGCTGGCGCCGAACGTAGCCCAGCAGGTATTGGACTGGGCGATCCAGGCGCACGGCGCGGCGGGCGTTTCGGACGAGTTCCCGCTGGCTTACCAGTGGGCCGGCAACCGCACCTTGCGGTTAGCCGACGGTCCGGATGAGGTGCACCGCAACGCCATTGCGAAACTGGAGCTGGCCAAGCACGGGGCATAATACTTTGCTCAGTTTGTGAGCTGAGCTATCATCGTCCTGCAGCCACTATTCCGAAAGGATGCGTTGTGCGGGACGATGTCAGCAGACCCTTACCGTCGATACGTTCTCAGATCACGCTGCTGGTCTTGGCCTGCGCATTGCCTGCGCTGGGCGCGCTGGTCCTTTTCATCGTCCATTTCAGCCTGCCGCAGGTGCCCGTTGATGAGCAGCGGCTGGCGCAAGCCATTGCCGTGTCGCTGGACCGGGAACTGCTGGCCGTCGACCGTGCGGCGCGCGCGCTTGCTGCGGCGCCCGGGCTGAAGACCGGCGATTATTCGGGCTTCCATAGCCAGGCGTCCGCCCTGCTGCGGCCGGACTTTCCCGTCGAGCAGGTGCTGCTGAGTGACTCCAGCGGGCAGGTGCTGGCCACCACCCGCGATGCCATGCCGCGTGCCGCAAATGCCGCCCGCCTGCAGCCTGTTTTTGCCCAAGGCCGCTACGCCCTTACGCGCCTCACACCCGATGCCCCGCTCGCCCTGGATGTTCCCCTGCAGCGCGAAGGCATGCCGCCCCTGGCCGTCACGATGCTGCTTTCGCCCACGCTGCTGGACGACCTGCTGGCCAGCCAGCCCCGTACGCCCGGCGTCACGGCCGCCCTGCAAACCGCCCGCGGCCAGACACTGGCAATCAGCATTGCCGCCGCAGCCGGTCCGTCGGGCAGTTCCCCCGCCAAGGCCACCTACCGCAGCAGCCCGGACGCAGCCTGGCAAATCGTCGTCACCGTGCCGGCTCCACCCAGCGAAACGAGCTATCTGGCCATGCTGGCCGTGGTCGTCGGCCTGATGTTGCTGGCCGGCTTCGGCCTGGCCTGGAACGTGGCCGGCCGCATCAGCCGTTCCGTCCGCGCGCTGAGCGAGCCCGCCCGCGCGCTGGCCGAAGGCACGCCGCTGAACATCCAGCCCATGACCTTCCATGAAGCGGACGAAGTCGCCGGCGCCCTGCAGCAGGTGGAAAAGGACCTTGCCCGCCACCGCCAGCAACTGGAGCAGCTGGTGCAGGAGCGCACCCGCCAGCTGGAAGACAATAACGCGCTGCTGGAAACGATTTGCGCCTCGGTGCCGGTCGGCCTGAGCTTCGTCGACACGCAGCTGCGCATCCTGATGATCAACGATTACCTGGCCGCGCTGAACGGCATGAAGGTCAGCGAGCAGCTGGGCAAGCGTTTCGATGAACTGATCCGCGACCCGGCCCTGCTGGACTCCGTCAACAGCGCCTACGCCCGCGTGCTGACCAGCGGCCAGCCCGTCACCGGCATCAAGATCAGCGGCCGGGCCCTGTCGCGGCCGGAACGCGACAGCCACTTCGAGGCCAGCTACCACCCCGTTTTCGCCGCCGATGGACGCATGGTCGGCATCACCGGCCTGCTGGTCGACATGACGGAGCAGAAATGCATCGAGGAAGAGCTGCGCCATTCCAAGCAGTTGTTCATGACCGTGCTGGAGAACATGCCGGCGGTGGTCTTCGTCAAGGATGCACAGACGCTGCGCTACGAGCTGCTGAACCGCCAGGGCGAGCAATTCCTCGGCCGCAAGCGCGAAGAGGTGCTGGGCAAGCAGGATCTTGAACTGTTCCCGCCCGAGATGGCGGCCGGCTTCGAGCAGGCGGACCGGCATGCGCTCGACTCAGGCATCGAACTGCTGATCAAGGAGGAAGAGGTCCGCCGCGGCGACGGCGAGCAGACCTGGCTCACCACGCGCAAGGTCGCCCTCTACGACGACGGCGGCAAACCCGCCCACCTGCTCGGCATATCGCTCGATATCACGGAGCGCAAGCGCGCGGACGCGGCCCTGCTCAGCGCATCCCAGCGCCTGGAGCGCAGCAATGACTTCCTGCGCACGGTAACGGACAACCTGCCCGGCATCGTCGCCTACTGGGATGCCGACCTGCGCTGCCACTTCGCCAACAAGTTCTTCCTCGACTGGTTCCGAAAATCGCAGGAGGAAGCGATTGGCGCCCATATGTCCGCCCTGCTGCCCGGCTTCCTGATCGAGCAGATCAGGCCCCAGCTGGACGCTGTGCTGCATGGCGCACCCCAGAACTTTGCCTGCGAAATCGCGCTGCCGAACGGCGAATTGCGCTACGCCTGGATCAACCTGATTCCGGACGTCGAGGACAAGGAGAGCGTGCGCGGCTTCTACGCCCTCGCCTCCGACGTGACGGAACTGAAACGCGGCGAACTGCGCCTGCAGGAACTGAACGAGCAGCTGATGCGCGCCCGCGACCGCGCCGAGGCGGCCAGCAGCGCCAAGAGCGAATTCGTGGCCAATATGAGCCACGAGATCCGTACGCCGATGAACGCCATCATCGGCCTCGCGCGCCTGCTGGAGGAAGCCCCGCTGGAACGGCGTGAGCGCGGCTATGTCGGCAAGATCCAGATGGCGACCAAGTCCCTGCTCGGCGTGGTCAACGATGTGCTGGACTTCTCCAAGATCGAAGCGGGCCAGCTGCGCCTGGAGCAGACGCGCTTCAACCTCGAACACCTGCTGGCCAATACCGCCATGCTGGTTGCCGGCAGTGCCTGGGACAAGGGCGTGGAACCGGTCTTCAATATCGCTCCCGGCTTGCCGGTCGAACTGGTGGGCGACGCCATGCGCCTGCACCAGGTGCTGCTCAACCTGATGAGCAATGCCGTGAAATTTACCGAGCATGGCGAAGTCGTGCTGGGCGTGCGTGAAGCGGAGCGCGACGGTCCGCGCATCACGCTGGAATTCTATGTGCACGATACAGGCATCGGCATCCCGGCCGACCAGCAATTGCGCATGTTCGACGCGTTTTCCCAGGGCGACAGCAGCACCAGCCGCAAATATGGCGGCACCGGCCTGGGGCTCGCCATTTCGCGCCGCCTGGTGGACCTGATGGGCGGCGTGATCAGCGTGCAAAGCCAGCCGGGCGAAGGGTCGACGTTCCGCTTCGTCTGCCCGCTGCTGTGCGCACCGGGCACGCCGCACGTCGAGATTCCGCCGGCCTTGCAGGGCTTGCGCGTGCTGGCCGTGGACAACAACAGCAGTGTGCTGCACGCGCTGGAAAACGCCGGCGATGCGATGGGCTGGATGGTATGGACGGCGGAAAGCGCGGCCGAAGGCTTGCGCACCCTGCGCACGCTGCATGGGCATAAGCAGAAGATCGACCTGCTGGTCATCGACAGCGCCATGCCGGAAGCGGACGGGATCAGCATGCTGGTCGAAGCGCGCAGCATTCCGGGCCTGGCGCTGCCGCATGTGATCGTGATGGCTGCCGAACATTCCGCCGAGGACTTGCAACCGCTGGCGAGCAGCCTGCAGATCGACTCCGTTCTGTCCAAGCCTTTCACGCCCGGCCAGGTGCAGGCGGCAGCGCTGGAAGCCGTCACCGGCGTCGCGCCTGCGCCCGAGCAGCCTGCCCGCACGCCGCTGGCGGGCCGCCTGGCCGGCATGCGCGTATTGCTGGTCGAGGACAATGAAATCAACCAGGAAATGGCGAGCTATATCCTGCTGCACGCCAATGCACAGGTGGAGACAGCGGTGAACGGTGAAATTGCCGTCGACATGCTGCGTGCAGCGCCGGGCCGCGCCGATGCCGTGCTGATGGACTTGCAGATGCCGGTGATGGACGGTTACGAAGCCACCGCTGCGATCAGGGCCATGGGCATGGTGGACCTGCCCATCATCGCCATGACGGCCAACGCCATGCAGGAAGACCGCCGCCGCGCCATGGCCGCCGGCGTCAACGCCCATGTCGCCAAGCCTATCGATGTGGATGAACTGATCGCCACGCTCACACGCCTGGCCGGCAGCCGCGTGCAGGCCGCCGCCACCGCCACCACTGCGCCGCGCCAGGCTGCAGCCTCGCCGGACCAGGCACCACTCGACGGCATCGACTTGCCCGCAGCCCTGGGCCGCATGGATGGCGACTACCCCGCCTTCGTGAGCCTGCTGAAGCGCTTCGAACGCTCGCAGGGCGCCACTGTCGCCGAAGTCAACGAACTGCTGGCCGGCGACAAGCGCCACGGCGCACACCAGGCCCTGCATCGCCTGCGCGGCGTGGCCGCCAACCTGGGAGCCAATGAGATCGCCGACCTGTGCGCCGAAGCGCAGGCCGCGCTGGTGGATGAACAGGACAGCGCACTCTCGACGCTGTTGCAGGCGCTGGACGATGCGATCGGCACCGTGGTCGCCACCGCCCGCGGGCTGCCGCAACCCGCACACGCCGCCGGCGCGGATCAAGTTCGTCCCGAAGACCTGCACACCGCACTGGCCGACCTGCTGTCCCTGCTCAGGAACAGCAATATGAAGGCGCTGGCCTCGTACAAGGCATTGCGCGCACCGATCGAGCAGGCATCGCCCGACCTGGCGCCCGCGCTGGCCGAAGCGATCGACACGCTGGATTTCACGGCCGCCGAGCACCTGGTCAAAGAACTATTAAAAAGGAGGGAATGGGCATGAGCTGGGGTGACCAGTCGCGCAATGGCCGTATCCTGATCGTGGACGACGCCATCGAAAACATCCAGATGCTGAACCATGTGCTGGGCGAAGAACATGAATTGCTGTTCGCCTTGAACGGCGAGAAGGCGCTGGAACTGGCGCACGCCCAGCAACCGGACCTGATCCTGCTCGATGCCGTGATGCCTGGCATGGACGGCTATGAAGTCTGCTCCGTGCTGCGCGCTTCGCCGGAAGTGCAGGATATTCCCATCATCTTCGTCACCGCCCTGACCACGCCGGAGGATGAAACCCGCGCCCTCGAAGCCGGCGCCGTGGATTTCATCACCAAGCCTTTCAATATGGCCGTGGTCACGGCGCGCGTACGCACGCACCTGACGCTGAAGCGCCAGTCCGATGCCATGCGCGAGCTGACCCTGACGGACGCCCTGACCGGCGTTGCCAACCGGCGCAGCTTCAACGATGCGTTCAGCAATGAGTGGCGGCGCTGTGCGCGCGCTTCGGCGCCGATGTCGGTGATCATGATCGATATCGACCACTTCAAGAGCTACAACGACGCCTACGGCCACCAGGCGGGCGACGCTTGCCTGCAGGCGGTGGCCAGCGCGATGAAACACTGCGCTGGCCGGCCGCAGGATATGCTGGCGCGCTATGGCGGGGAGGAATTTGTCCTGCTGCTGCCGAATGTGGCGGCGCAGGGGGCGGAGTCGGTTGCGCAGCACATCCTGCAGGAAGTACGCACGCTCGCCATACCGCACCGGATGTCAACGGCGGGCGAAATCGTTACCGTCAGCATCGGCGCGGCCACGCAGGCGCCTTGCGAGGGCGGCAATCCGGAAATGCTGATCCGGACCGCCGACAGTCTGCTTTACGAGGCCAAGAAGAGCGGACGCAATCGCTACTGCGCCGCGTGACAGTTCGCGCCGCCGGGGCTCATGCCTCGGCAAACGAGGTTTGCGCCGCGAACCGCTCCAGATGATGATCGACATCCCCCAAGGTCAGGCCGATCATGGTCAAGCGCTTGAACCAGTGCGCCGCCGGCAATTCATCAGTCACGCCCATGCCGCCATGCAGCTGCACCGCCTGCTGACCGACATACTTGGCGGCTTGCCCCACGCGCACCTTGGCTGCCGACACCACTCTCCGGCGTTCCTCCGCATCGGCAGAAGATACCTTCACTGCCGCCAGCATCGCCATCGACCGTGCCTGCTCCAGGTGGATGAACATATCCGCCATACGGTGCTGCAGCGCCTGGAACTTGCCGATCGGCGCGCCGAACTGCTGGCGGGTTTTCAGATACTCCAGCGTGGCAGCGAATATCGCATCCATCGCACCAATGGCTTCCGCGCACAGCAGGGTATTGCCATAATCCGTTGCCGCCTCCAGCACATCCCAGCCAGCGTCCGCCGCAGCCAGCAGCGTGCCCTGCGCATTCGCGAAACGCACGGTCGCTGCGCGCTGCCCATCGAGGGTGCGGTAATCCGTGACCGACACACCCGCCGCATCGCGCGGCACGACGTACAGCGCGATGCCATCCCGATCGCGTTGGGCACCGCCGGTGCGGGCCGAAACGATGAACGCCCCCGCCTGCCCGCCATGCAACACCACGGTCTTGCTCCCGCTGATGGCATGCGCGGGCGACGCCACGGTGGCGACATCGGCCAGGTCATGACGCGACTGCTGCTCGCCCAGTGCGCAAGCCAGCTTCAGCAAGCCCTCGGCCACCTGCGACAGCAGCGCCTCCTGCCCGCCCGCCAGCTTGAGGAACTGCGCCCCCAGCACGGTAGCGAAATACGGCTCCACAACGAGACCGCGCCCCAGCTCCTGCATCACGACCAGCATGTCGACGGCGCTGCCATCGAAGCCACCCTGCGCTTCGGGCACCGGCAACGCCGTCATGCCCAGTTCAACCAGCGTGGACCAGGCCTCGTCCGATACGCCGGCCTCCGAATGAATGATCTTGCGGCGTTGTTCGAAGGTGTAATCCTTGTCGATCCAGCGGCGCAGGGCGTCGGCGAACTGCTGCTGCTCTTCCTTGAAATTGAAGTCCATGCCGTCCCCTTACAGTCCCAGGATCATCTGGGTGATGATGTTTTTCTGAATCTCGTTCGACCCGCCATAAATGGAAGTCTTGCGGAAGTTGAAGTAGTAGCCCGCCAGCGGCGCCGCGTCGTCGTCGCCACCGGCCGCGTGCTCGCTGCGGCCCTCCAGGTAGTCCGGATCGAAAGGCAGCGCCTCCGGGCCGGCCGCTTCCATCATCAGCTCCGTCAGCCATTGCTGGATCTCGGAACCGCGCACCTTCAGCACCGAAGCCTGCGGCCCCGGCCCCTGGTGCTCCTGCGCGATCGTGCGCAGCACGGTCACTTCCAGCGCCATCAGCTCGATTTCCACATTGGCCACCTTGGCCGCGAACAGCGGGTCCTGCAGCAGCGGCTTGCCGTTGCGCTGCTGGCGCGCGGCCAGCTGCTTCAGGAATGCCAACTCGCGCTTGGAGCGGCCCACGGCCGCAATGCCGGTGCGCTCATGGCCCAGCAGGTATTTGGCGTAAGTCCAGCCCTTGTTCTCCTTGCCGATCAGGTTCGCGACAGGGACTTTCACATTGTCGAAGAAGACCTCGTTCACCTCATGCTCTTCATCCAGCATGATGATGGGACGTACCGTAATGCCCGGCGTCTTCATATCGATCAGCAGGAAGGAAATGCCCTCCTGCTTGCGCACGGTCGAATCGGTGCGCACCAGACAGAAGATCATGTCCGCATGCTGGCCCAGCGTGGTCCACGTTTTCTGGCCGTTGACGATATAGTGGTCGCCCTGGCGCTCGGCCGTCGTCTTCAGCGACGCGAGGTCGGATCCGGAGCCTGGCTCCGAATATCCCTGACACCACCAGTCGTCGCAATTCAGGATGCGCGGCAGGTAATGCGCTTTCTGCTCCTCGCTGCCGAAGGCCATGATGACAGGCGCCACCATGTTGACGCCGAAGGGCAGGATGGCCGGCGTGCCGGCGCGGGCGCATTCCTCTTCCCAGATATGGCGCTGCGTCGCGTTCCAGCCGGGGCCGCCGTATTCGACCGGCCAAGCGGGCGCCGCCCAGCCCTGTTTGGCAGCGATCTTGTGCCAGCGCACGTAATCTTCCTTCGCCAGGCGTTTGTGCTGGCGCACTTTCCGCTGCAGATCGGCGGGCAGGTTCGCTTCGAGGAAGGCGCGCACTTCGGCGCGGAAGGCTTCATCCTCGGCGGAATAGTTCAAATCCATGCTGTCTCCTGGTTATCGACGTGCGCGGCTCGAAAATAGCACGATCGTTCCAAAAGATTGTACAGCAGTTTTTTGCTCAGGTGCCGCAGAGTTTGTGTTTATTGTCGGTAAAGATCCGCAGCAGCCAGGCAGATACCGCCTTGAAGCGCCCGATCGAGCCCCCATCGCGGTGGCTCAGCAGCCAAAGTTCGCGCACGACTTCCGCCCTGCTGAGCCGCACCAGGCCCGGCTCATCATCCACCAGGCAGGGCAGCAGCGCCAGGCCGACGCCTGCCCGGCAGGCCTGCACCATTGTGCTGAGGCTGTTGACCCGCAAGGCAATGCGGGGACGCGGCTCGATCCGCTCCAGCCAGCGCATCTCGGGAAGGTTCGACAACGACGCGTCGTAAGCGATCCACGGCTGCGCGCCCCAGCAATTGGACGGTGCATCTGCAAAGCGCTGCGCGCCGTACACGGCCCAGCCAATCTCGCCCATCTTGCGCATCACCAGGGCCGCATCCTCGGCGGGCTGGGCCAGGCGCAGCGCAAAGTCCGCCTCGCCGCGCGAGAAGGAGATGTTCTGGTTATCGCCCAGCAGTTGCACGTCCAGCCCCGCATGCTCGCAAAGCAGGCCTGGCAGCTCTCGCAGCAGCCAGAAGTCGAACAGGAAATCGATGGCGCTGATGCGCACCAGGCCGGCGACTGTGTCCGCCTCCTGCGCGGACGCCAGCAGCATGCTCTGCACATTGCCGTACACAGCCTCGCCATAGTCGACAAATACGCGGCCGGCGCTCGTAAGTTGATAGCGGGTGTTATCGCGGATGAAGAGGCGCAAATTCAGCGCCTTTTCGGCGGCAGCGATGCGGCGGCTGACGGTCGATGCGTCCAGGCCCAGTTCGCGCGCCGTGGCGCTCATGCTGCCGCAGCGCGCCAGGCCGAGGATGAGGGGGATGTCGTTCCAGTCGAAATCAGTCGTCATAGATGACCCTGCAATTCTGCAAAACGGACTTGCAGCCTTGGGCATTCCCACAGGCAGTTTCCGGACTTAAAGTGATTCCACCAAACACCAACACCAAGGAGCGAATCATGAGCCTGACAATCCAGACCCCGGACGGCGCCTTTCAATGCTACGTGGCCGAGCCGGCCAAGCCCGGCAAGTATCCGGTACTGGTTGTGCTGCAGGAGATCTTCGGCGTCAACGCCGGCATCCGCAGCATTGCAGACGACTACGCCGCCAAGGGTTTCATCGCCATCGCACCGGACCTGTTCTGGCGCGCTGAACCGGGCCTGAGCATGTCCGAAGCCAGCGAAGGCGACTGGGCCAAAGGCTTTGCTCTCTACAGTGCTTTCGACTTCGACAAGGGCGTGCAGGATATCGCCGCCACGATCAAGGCCGCACGCGGCCATGAGACCGGCAACGGCAAGGTGGGCGTGACCGGCTACTGCCTGGGCGGCCTGCTGACCTTCCTCAGCGCCGCGCGCACCGATGCCGATGCCTTTGTCGCTTACTACGGCGGCGCCACCGAAAAATACCTGGACGAAGCGCCCAATATCAAGGCTCCGATGATCTACCACCTGGCCGGCGACGACGAATACATCAACAAGCAGGCGCAGGCCGATATCAAGGCCGCGCTGGCCGATAAGCCCAACGTCACCGTGTACAGCTACCCCGGCCGCAACCACGCATTCGCCCGCCCCGGCGGCAATCACTACCACGCGGCCGACGCTGCATTGGCCAACGGCCGCACCGACGAGTTCTTCAAACACCAACTTGCACTCTAACATATCAACGAAAGGTTAATCATGGATAAGCACATCGATACTTCCCGCCGTTCCGCCCTGTTCAGCGGTGCAGGCCTTGCAGTCGCAGTCGCCCTGCCCCTGGCCGCCAGCGTGGCCAGCGAAGCCGCCGCCGCACCGGCCGGCATCAAGAAGAACGCGGCCTACATCACCACCAAGGATGGCGTGGATATCTACTACAAGGATTGGGGCCCGAAGAACGGCCAGCCCATCGTGTTCAGCCACGGCTGGCCCCTGAGCTCGGACAGCTGGGAATCGCAGATGTACCACATGGCGAATAACGGCTTCCGCGTGATCGCCCACGACCGCCGCGGCCACGGGCGCTCCAGCCAGCCCTGGGATGGCAATGACATGGACCATTACGCGGACGACCTGGCCGCCGTGATCGAAGCGCTGGACCTGAAGAACGCGATCCTGGTCGGCTTCTCCACCGGCGGCGGTGAAGTAGCGCGCTATGTGGGCCGCCACGGCACCAAGCGTGTCGCCAAGCTGGCCCTGGTTTCCGCCGTGCCGCCGCTGATGCTGAAGACGGCCGACAATCCGGGCGGCCTGCCGAAGGAAGTGTTCGACGGCATCCGTGCCGGCTCGGAGAAAGACCGCTCGCAGCTCTACCTGGATATCGCGTCCGGCCCCTTCTACGGCTATAACCGTCCGGGCGCCAAGCCGTCGCAAGGCATCATCAATGCGTGGTGGATGCAGGGCATGATGGGCGGCCACAAGAACACCTATGACTCGATCAAGGCCTTCTCCGAAACGGACTTCCGCGAAGACTTGAAGAAGTTCGACAAGCCGACCCTGATCATTCACGGCGACGATGACCAGATCGTGCCTATCGATGCGGCGGGCCGCGCCTCGGCAAAGATCGTCAAGCAGGCCAAGCTGATCGTGTATCCGGGCGCGCCGCACGGCTTGACCGATACGCACAAGGACAAGGTCAACGCCGACCTGCTGGCCTTTGCCAAATCCTGAGGCCCAAAAAAAATCCGCCGGCGATGGCCTATCGCCGGCGGTGATTCGGGGTATTAACTTTATTCTTGCTCAGCCAGGCATATAGCCGTGACTGGGCCAGCACAACACGAGCTGGCTCTTTCATCATATCAAGCGCAAGTGCCCGTAGCCAATGAATTTTTGCAGTTCATCCCCTCTACGCGACCGTTCGTCGCATTTACCCCTCGTTCCTTGCTTTAAGCACTTAGCATTCCGTCATCTCAACCCGTATAAAAGGAATAAGAATGCGCCTGCCCGTGACTATTGCCGCCCTCGCGATCCTTGGCGGCTGCGTGATTGTGGTCCCCGACGGTCATACGAAATACAGCTGGCCGTCCAGCGATTCCATAAAAGGCAATGGCTCCAGCGCGACCGAAACCCGTAACGTTGCCGGTACGACGGCGCTGCGCATCGAGAACCGCCGCAGCGTGGACATGGATGTGGAAGTGCGCGTTGGCGGCGCGTCCACGCTGACCGTGGAAGGCGACAGCAATCTGCTGCCCCTCGTGCACACCGATGTCGAAGGCGATACGCTGAAAGTGTGGACGGATGCGGACTTGCGCAGCAGCGGCCCAATCCGCGTGGTGTACACTGCGCCGCGCTTGCGCGAACTGGCCTCCATCGGCGCGGCGCACGTGGACGTGAACGGCTTGAACGGCGGCGCGCTGCGCGTGTCGCATACGGGCTCGGGACGCGTGACCATGCACGGCCGCCTCGATGACATGGACCTGAACCACACGGGCTCCGGCTCCTTCACCGGCGATGGCCTGGAGTCGCGCTCGGCGCATGTGAACATGGTGGGCTCGGGCCGCATCGACGTGGGCCTGGTGCGCGGTGATGCGCTGCGCGTGAACAGCACGGGTTCCGGCGGCCTGCACGCGCGCGGCGCCGTGCGCCAGCTCGATGTGCAGGCGCAGGGTTCGGGACACATCTCCCTGTCCGATTTGCGCGCCGAAGTGGCGAACCTCTCCAGCTCCGGCTCGGGCGGCATTGACGCTTACGTGTCGCAAAAGGTGGAAGCGCACGGCAGCGGCTCCGGCAGCATCCAGGTCTCCGGCAATCCGGCTCAGCGCAACCTGTCCGGACGCCGCACCTCCGTTCAGTAAATCGTCATCTGCAGATCGCGTCCCGACTTGGCGGTATTGCCCGCGAAGTCGGCCGCGTATATGCGCAGCGTGTAATCGCCGGGCTGCAGGTCGGCGATCTTCAGCAGGCCTGGCGTGGCCTCGCCGTCTTTCAGGGTGCTGTTCAGCGCATACGCAAAACGCGTAGCCTTGCTCCCGTAGACCGTGATGCCACTGTTCGGCGCATACACTACCTTGACCGCTTCACGGTCGCGCGGCAGCTTGTCGTAGGTCTGCGTAATCACCGGCTGCTCGTAGCCCTGCAAGGGCTTCCCATCCTTCAGCAGCTGATAACCCAGCTTGTAGAGACCCAGCCGGCGGCGGGCCTGGTTGCCGTCCATCTGGTCGAAGGCATCGACCACCACATTGACCGCGCCCAGCGTGCGGTCCAGCTGCAGTGGCTTGCCCTTCTTCTGCGGGATGCGCTTGTCGCTCGAATCGAGCAGCGTGATGCTGTTGATCTGCGGGTCGATCGTGTCCACAACGCCGGGGAAAGGCAGCGTGAGCGGATTGACCAGCATGCCGCGCTGGAAGTAGTCCAGGTGGACGTGGGCCATCTGGTTGACGCTGCCGATCGTGTCGCCCACACCAAAGCGCGTGCCGCGCAGCACGCGGATGCGCTCGGGCTTTCCGCGCTGGTCCTTCAGCAATTGGAAGCGGTCGTCGAGCGGCAGGTTTTTCATATTGCGGCCCACGCGCATGTGGATGTAGTTCACCGTCCCGAGATTGATGCCCTCGCCTACGCTGCCATATGCCCAGTTGGC
>DASWYX010000329.1:0-3934 GCA_036404755.1 Pseudoduganella sp. | reverse complement strand
ACTGCTGCGTGACGCCGCTCCAGCCGAAAGCCGATGGGCGCGCATCCTGGATGTGGATGTAGCTGACATCACTCAATTCGCCCAGCAGCTTCGCCATGTCTGCCCAGACGGCGGAAATGTATTCAGCCTTCTCGCTTGCGGTGCAGGTTTCGTCCGTAATGGTGATGTTGAGGAAAAAGTTCGCCTTGGCCAACTGCGCCAGCGGCTTGCCGCCGACGAACCATTGTTCGGGCGAGAGGTAATGCACCGCAATCGTCGTCAGCTCGGGCAACTTCTTCAGGATGCCGCCGGTGTGGCGCATGAGGATATCCGATACGGCTTGGGCTGGAACACGGTCGGGACCACTTACGGTGATGTTCAGGATAGGCATGGACTTGCACTTTCACAGAGGGTTAGAGAGGCGCTGCACTGGACGTATCTTATGCAGCGCCACCCCTGTTTAGTAGCCATGAAGCGGCACATGATTTGTGCCGCTTTCGCACAAATCGCTCACCCGGCTACGCGGCCAAAGCGGCCCTGGTTGAAGTCCTCGACGGCCTGCACGATCTCCTCCTGGCTATTCATCACGAACGGGCCATAGGCCACGACAGGTTCATCGATCGGCTCACCGCTCAGCAGCAGCACTACCGCATCCTGCGTGGCTTCGATCGCGATCTGCTGGCCCGCCGCATCGAACACCACAATCTGCGCTTCACGCGCCGCCGATTCGCCGTTCACTTTCACGCTGCCGTGCAGGACGACGAGCGTGGTGTTCCAGCCGGACGGCAGCGCCAGTTGCGTGGTCGTGCCCTGCTTCAGCCGCAGGTCCCACACATTCATCGGCGTGAATGTGCGCGCCGGGCCGGCGTGGCCTGCATAGTCGCCGGCGATCACGCGCAGGCTGCCGGCGCCGTCCGGCAGGTCGACCTGCGGGATGCTTGCGCTGGTGATGGCCTGGTAGCCGGGCGCCGTCATCTTGTCGCGCGCCGGCAGGTTGACCCACAGCTGCACCATTTCCAGCATGCCGCCGCGCTGCGTGAATTCGGGCGAATGGAATTCATCATGCAAGATACCGGCGCCCGCCGTCATCCATTGCACGTCGCCTGGACCAATCACGCCGCCCTCGCCGGTCGAATCGCGGTGCGCCACCTCGCCTTCGTAGACAATGGTCACGGTCTCGAAACCGCGGTGCGGGTGGGCGCCCACGCCGCGCGGCTTGTGCGACGCATCGAAATGCGCCGGGCCCGCATAGTCGAGCATCAGGAAAGGGCTCAGCTGCTTGCCGTGGCTGCGATGGGAAAACAGGGAGCGCACCGGAAAGCCGTCGCCAACCCAGTGGGGCTGCTGTGCGCTGTAGATACCTTGAACTCGTTTCATAAATCCTCCTTGACTGAATACAGCATAGAACCGGAACGACTCAAGGGGTAGTGTGCTAAATTGCACATCACAGTCCCGAAAATAGAACGATGGAAGACCTCAACGACCTGTATTACTTCGCCCAGGCGGTGGAGCATGGCGGCTTCGCCCAGGCCGGGCGCGCGCTGGGCATGCCGAAGTCCAAACTGAGCCGGCGCATCGCGGCCCTGGAGGAAAGGCTGGGCGTGCGCCTTATCCACCGCACGACGCGGCAATTCACCATCACCGATGTCGGGCAAACCTATTATGAGCATTGCAAGGCGATGCTGGTGGAAGCCGAATCCGCCCAGGAGGCGATTGCCGCCGTGCGCGCGGAGCCCAGCGGCGTGGTGCGCATGACCTGCCCCGTGGGGCTGCTCCATGTGAATGTGGGACCGATGCTGGCTGATTTCATGGTCCGGCATCCGAAAGTGCAAGTGCACCTGGAAGCGACCAACCGCCGCGTCGACCTCGTGGCGGAGCGGGTGGATGTGGCGATCCGCGTGCGCCCCTTGCCGCTGGAAGACAGCGACCTGGTGGTGCGCCGGCTGGCCGACCGCGGCGTCTGTTTTGCTGCCAGCCCGTCGCTGGTGGCGCGCATGGGCATGCCGGGCGCGCCGGCGGACCTGGCGAACTGGCCCAGCCTGGGCTGGGGCACACCGCAGCAGACGCATACCTGGGAAGTGTCCGGCCCGAACGGTGCGCAAGCGACGCTGATCCACCAGCCGCGCTTCATTACCACCGACATGATCGCGCTGCGCAACGCCGCCCTGGCCGGCGTCGGCGTGCTGTGGATGCCGCAGCTGCTGATGCGCGATGAGCTGGCGGACGGCTCACTGGTGCGCCTCTTGCCCGAGTGGCGCTCCCGCCGCGAAGTCATCCACGCCGTCTATCCCTCGCGCCGCGGCCTGCTGCCCTCGGTGCGCGCCCTGGTCGATTACCTCGCCGAGCGTTACGCGCAACTGGTCGAGGACTGACGCCGCCGCCCTCTGTCGCGGTTTTCCGAATAAATTGCGGCAAATCGGGCCTTGTCGGGGCGAAAATGCTGCTTTGCCGTATAATTTCAGACCCGCCATTGTTCCGTTCCGATAGGTATCAAATGACTAAGCTGACCCGTCCCGCCTCCAAAACCGAAGCACAGCTGCGTGAAATTCTTGCGCGCCGCATCATGTTCCTTGACGGCGCGATGGGAACGATCATCCAGCAGTACAAGCTGGACGAGACGGCTTACCGCGGCGAGCGCTTCGCCGATTTCGCGCCGCCCGCCGATTCCGGCGCGCGCGAACTGTTCGTCAAGGGCAATAACGAGCTGCTGACGCTGACCCAGCCGCAGGTGATCCAGGAAATCCATGAGCGCTACCTGGCGGCCGGCGCGGACCTGATCGAAACGAATACCTTTGGCGCGACTTTCATCGCGCAGGACGATTACTACATGGGCCACCTGGCCTATGAAATGAACGTGGCAGCGGCGAAGCTGGCGAAAGCCGCCGTGGCGAAATACAGCACGCCGGACAAGCCGCGCTTCGTCTGCGGCGCGCTGGGTCCGACGCCAAAGACCGCGTCCATCTCGCCGGACGTGAACGACCCCGCTGCCCGCAACGTCACCTTCGACCAGCTGGTCGCCGCCTACTACGAACAGACCCGCGGCCTGGTCGACGGCGGCGCCGATGTGCTGCTGGTGGAAACCATCTTCGATACCCTGAACTGCAAGGCCGCGCTGTTTGCGATCGACCAGTACTTCGACGAGCATCCGGAACAGGAACGCCTGCCGCTGATGATTTCCGGTACGGTGACCGACGCTTCCGGCCGCATCCTGTCCGGCCAGACCGTGCCGGCCTTCTGGAATTCAGTGCGCCACGCCAAGCCGCTGACCATTGGCCTGAACTGCGCGCTGGGTGCGGCCCTGATGCGTCCCTATGCCGAAGAGCTGTCGCAGATCGCCGATACCTTCGTCTGCATTTATCCGAACGCCGGCCTGCCCAACCCGATGAGCGATACCGGCTTCGATGAACTGCCGGAAGATACTTCGCGCCTGCTGCGCGAGTTCGCCGATGCGGGCTTCATCAACGTGGCCGGCGGCTGCTGCGGCACTACGCCCGACCACATCGCCGCCATCGGCAAGCTGCTGGCGGAAGCGAAGCCGCGCGCCATCCCGCACGTGCCGGTGGCGCAGCGCCTGTCCGGCCTGGAGCCTTTCACCATCGATGACGACTCGCTGTTCGTCAACGTCGGCGAGCGCACCAACGTGACCGGCTCGAAGGCCTTTGCGCGCATGATCCTGAACGAGCAGTACGACGAGGCGCTGTCCGTCGCCCGCCAGCAGGTGGAAAACGGCGCCCAGGTCATCGACATCAATATGGATGAAGCGATGCTGGACTCGCAGGCCGCGATGACCCGCTTCCTCAACCTGATCGCGTCCGAACCGGATATCTCGCGCGTGCCGATCATGATCGACTCCTCGAAGTGGAGCGTGATCGAGGCCGGCCTGAAGTGCGTCGCCGGCAAGCCGATCGTGAACTCGATCTCCATGAAGGAGGGCGTCGCGCCGTTCATCGAGCAT
>DASWYX010000328.1:0-7206 GCA_036404755.1 Pseudoduganella sp. | reverse complement strand
CTGTCGGCCGATACCGGCAAGCTGAAATTCAACCAGACCACCTTCAACGCCGACCTGAAAGGTCCGATGAAGCTGGGCGGTTCGGAGATCTACCTCGCAACCGGCTTCGAATGGCGCCGCGATAACTACCAGATCGAAGCGGGCGATCCGGTGTCCTACCAGTACGGCCGCAGCAACAACCCGGCGATCGTGATCAAGGACCAGACGGGCGGCGTGGCTGCAGCGGGCACCCAGGGCTTCCCGGGCTACACCCCGGCTACCGCGGTGGACGCAGGCCGCCACAATATCGCGCTGTACCTGGACGTGGAACACCGTCCGTTCAAGGAACTGCTGCTGGCGGGCGCCGTGCGCTATGAGGATTACTCGGACTTCGGCAAAACCACCACCGGCAAGATCAGCGCGCGCTGGGACCCGAACGAGCAGTTCGGCCTGCGCGGCTCCGTGTCCACCGGTTTCCGTGCACCGGGCGTGCAGCAGGAGTTCTACAGCTCCGTATCGACCAACCTGAATTCGGCAGGCGTGCTGACCGAGACCCTGACCGCGCGCCAGGGCAGCCCGGTAACCAAGGCACTGGGCATCGCTCCGCTGAAGGAAGAGACTTCGAAGAGCGCTTCCGTCGGCATGGTGCTGCGTCCGGCGAAGGATGCTTCGCTGACCGCCGACCTGTATCGCATCAAGATCGACGACCGCATCGTGTTCTCCAGCGTGATCGAGCCTGAAGCGAAGGGCGGCCCGATCGCCAACGTGCTGATCCCGCTGAAAGTCGGCCAGGCACAGTTCTTCACCAATGCGATCGACACCACCACCACGGGCCTGGACATCGTGGCCGAGAAGACCCTGCGCCTGCCGTCGTCGACCCTGGTGCTGTCCGGCCAGCTGGGCTTCAACCGGACCAAGGTCGATGGCCGCCACTCCACTTCGTCCATCCTGACCGGCACCCAGCTGTTCGACGATTCCCAGGTGACCCTGATCGAACATGGCCAGCCGCGCAAGCACCACGTGCTCGCCGCGGACTACACCACCGGTCCATGGAACGCCACCGCACGCGCCAACTACTACGGCGAAGTGCAGGGCCAGGGCTTCACCCCGGGCTATATCCAGACCTGGGCCGCCAAGTGGCTGCTGGACATCACGGGCCGCTACAGCTTCAGCAAGAAGACCCACGTCTCCGTGGGTGTGAACAACGTCTTCGACACCATGCCGACCAAGTGGGACCCGGTCAAGGCAGCGCCTTTCCCTCAGCTGGGCTTCACCCACTGCTGGGAAACCTGCCCGTTCGGCATCAACGGGCGTTCGATGTACGTCCGTTTCGACACCGCGTTTTAATCCCGGTAGTCTTGAATGCGGCGCCTTCGGGCGCCGTTTTTTTTTACGCCACCACCAGGCCCAGTTCGCGCATCAGCGACGCGGCCTGGGCGTGCGAGATGACGGCGCCCTTGAACATGGCATCGGCCACGCGTACGCCTTCGATGTCCGCGCCGCGCAGGTCGGCGCCGCTGAACTTCGCCTGCTTCAGCACTGCGTTGCGCAGGCTGCCGCCTTCAAATATCGCGTCGCGGAAGTCGCAACCAGCCAGGTAGGCGTCGGAAAAATCCAGCTCCTTCAGCGTGGCGCCCTTGAAGGAGAAGCCGCGCAGGTCCGCGCCCACCAGCAGGGTTTCCTCGAAATGGATGCCCAGGTGTGCCACCTCCTCGAACGAAGCGCCCGTCAGCTTGCAGCTCCTGAAGCTTGCCGATGCCAGCTTGGCGCGGCGCCACTTGCTGTTATTCAGGTCGCAGCTGACGAATTGCGCGTCGACCGCGTCCACCGACTCGAAATCGGCCCCGCCGGCGCGGCAGCGCAGCCATTTGCTGCCGGCCAGTTTGCTGGCAAACAGCACGGTATCGGCGAAAGTGCAGCGTTCAAAGGTGCAGGCTTGCAGGTCCAGGCGCGACAAATCTTCGCCGTCGAACGAGCAATCGGAAAAGTGTTTTTGCGACTGCGCGAGTGCGCCTTCGAGCGTGGCCCGGTCCATGGTCATATCACTTACAAGAGGGATTGCGGTGGCGCTGCGCATGAGCGAAGATAGACGCAGCCTAAAAGGGGAAGATTATGGACGAAAATCACATGCGCGGGGAACTGCGCGAACTGTCGCGCGCACTGCGCCGTGTGCACAAGGCGGTGGCCGACATCGAACTGCAATACGTTACCGGCCCGGTCAGCGCACTGGAACAGCTGCAGATCCTGACCAATCATCCGCAGCTGCTATGGCTGCAGAAACTGTCCGCATTGATGGCGGAGCTGGACGAATGCATGGAAGAGCCGGACGTGGCAGCGGCCGACATCGCCGCCCGCTTCCGCACCGTGATCGAGCAGCTTGTCGGCCCGCGCGCCCCCAGCGACGAGGAATTCCGCAAGCGCTACACCACCCTGCTGCACGACGGCCCGGACGTCGCCATCGCCCACGGCGGCCTGCGCGCGGTGCTCATGCGCCTGCCCTCCGCCGCAGAGTAGCCGCCTCACCTGCTCCGTCGCGGCGCGTGGGCGGATCATATGGGACGCGGAGCCACGCCGTGCCCGTGCGCCCGCCGCACCTGCCGGCGAGCCGCAAGCCGCAAGCCGCGAGCCGCGAGCCGCGGTCACGATACGCTGATCGCCTCCACCGCCCTCACCTGCGCCCCCGCCGCCGCGAGCGCCGCATTGCGCTGCTCGATAATCCGCGCGGCGCTCGTGCCGCCGCTATCGACCGTCGAATGCGCGTCCGACGCCAGCACGACCTCATAGCCGCGCGCCAGCGCCCCGCGCACGGTCGCATCGATGCAGCAATCGCTTTGCTGCCCGCAGATGACCAGGCGCTGCACGCCCTGCAGCGCATTATGCAGCGCCGTATCCTCGAACGCATCCGGCCGGGTCTTTCGCACCCTTGCGTCACCTTCCGCGACTGCCAGCCGCGCATCCAGCTGCCACGCCTCCCTGCCGACCCGCAACGGGCCTCCCTGCTCCTCGTGCTGCACGAAGACGACCGGCGCGCCTGCCGCCCGCGCCTTGGCGATCAGCGCATTCACGCGGCCGATCACCGCGTCCACATCGAACGCCTCCTCTTCCCCCTCGCATAGCCCCCGCTGCATATCCACCACCAACAACGCCGCGCTCATGTTTCCTCCCTAGTTATCGCCAGGACAAGAGATTAACCCAGCGCCGCAGGTCGGCGCACACGGCGGATCAACGCCGACGGGCGGCGTATCAGTGGCTGAGCAGGCGGCGGCCGGCGTCGGAGAGGGTGACGAGGGTGCCGGCGCCAGGGGTGTGGGTGCGCTGGACCAGGCCGCGGGAGTTGGCTTCCTCCCAGACCGGCATGCGGGGACAGGAAGTGCGCCACACTTCCATCACTTCGGTATAGGGCTTGCCCTCGCTGCCCAGCCACTGGAGCAGATCGAGAACCAGAGTGTCAACGGTATCGGCCATTTGGGCACCTCCGCACAGAACAAGTTGGAGAAGTTTGTAACCAGTTGTCAAACGTTAGCGACAAAGCATTGCGTCGCGCAATCGGGGAGGTTTATATTGCGAAGTCTATTTTTTGCCAGTTGGCAAAATGGTTTTAATATAAATACCATGCCCAAATTATTCCTCCATCAGCGCGAACGCTTTCGCAACGCCGTGACCACCCGTCTCGGCATCAGCGACGAACTGTACGACCAGTTTAATCGCACCGTCGCGCCGTATGTACAGCATATGCGCTTCCGCAAGGGAGAGTACCTGCAATGCTGTTCGCATCCTGCGGTAGCAGCGTTCTGGCTGAGCGGAGGCGTTACGCGGCGCGGCATATTCACGCGCGACGGTGGCGACATGACGATGGGCTTTGCGATCGAAGGTGAACCGGTCGGATCGCATCACGACCTGATTGCGGGCCAGGAAGGCAAACCGGCGATGGAATTCGTGGTTGCCGAATCGCCCGTCAACGCGGCGCGCTTCGAATGGACCACGCTGATGCGCCTGCGCGACGAGCATGACTTCATGCGCGAGTACTACCTGAAAGTAGCCGAGTACTCGCTGCGGCACTATTCGCGCAGCACCTATATGCGCAGCATTACCGCAGCGGCGGACCGCCTGCTCGCGTTCCGGGAACTGCATCCCGGACTGGAGGAGCGCATTTCGCAAAAGGCGCTCGCTTCCTTCCTCGGCATCACGCCGCAATACATGTCTACGCTGCTGCGGCGCGCTCACTCTCGCGGCGAATCAGCTGCGACAGATAGGCCGGCGTAATCTGCAGGTAGGACGCCAGCACCTTCTGTGAGATGCGGCGTTCCAGCCCCGGATAATCCTGGCGGAAGATGGACAGGCGCTCTTCCGCGTCCGAAGCGCTGTGCGTAACGAAGCGGCGCGCCTGGCTGCCCAGCGCGTGCTCCAGCAATCCCGTGTGATAAGCCAGCAGCGCATGATTGTCGCGGCGCACCCGGCATACGGCCTGCCAGTCAAAGCGGAAACCGTTCAAGGCCGTTTCGGCGACGATGAAGCTCTCCACCAGCTGGTGTTCCTTGAATTCCAGGTAGTCCTCATAGGCATTGGCGCCCTGCCCTTCGGTGGCGAAGCGCATGGTGATCTCGTTGCCCATTTCGCTCACATAGCCAACGCGCGCGACGCCGGCCGTCAGCCAGAACACTTCGCGCGCGCCCTGGCCGGGACGCTGCAGCAATTCGCCGCGCCGTATGCTGAACGGTATCGCCAACGGCGCGAGGATGACGCTGGCCTCGTCGTAAGTCTTTTCGCTGATGCCGTAACGCGTCATCATGTCCGCTTTGTAGTGCTGGCGTTGCCGCAGGAAGTGCTGGCTCATTTCGCTGATGTTCCTTGCTGATTCATTTAAGCATGAAACATTCTAGAAGTATGTTTCCAGCCCGATGTTCAACTGGTTGAAGAAAGCGAAAAAAATCTGCCGGCTATCTTTCGTTTTGCCTGCGGGCCGTGTACGCGAACAGATGCACGACGGCCGCGAGCCGCTTCACCAGGCCTTCCATCTGCGCCGGCGGCACCTGCGCATAGCCCAGCATCAGGCCCTGCCAGGGCGATTCTCCCTGCACCGCCTGCACGCTGAGCGCATTGGCGATAATACCTTCATCCCGCACACGCTCGCTGATGGCGACATCCGACAGGGCCGGGTCGCGGAAGCGCAGCGACAGATGCATGCCGGTGGACGCGCCGTGCACTTCGGCGATATTCCCCAGATGCTTTTCAAGCAGCTGCACCAGCGTATCGCGGCGCTGGCGGTACACGCGCCGCATGCGGCGCAGGTGCAGGGCGAACTGGCCGCTACGCAGGAATTCAGCGAGCGCCAGCTGTTCCGCTGGGCGTCCGCGTGACGCAGCCTGGGCCAGCATCACCGACAGCGGCTGCGCCAGTTCGGGCGGCACGACCAGATAGCCCATACGCAGGCCGGGGAACATGGTCTTGCTGAAGGTGCCGGCGTAAAGCACCGGCGCGTCCGGGCGCAGCCCCTGCATGGCCGACAGCGGCGGGCCGTCGTGGCGGAATTCGCTGTCGTAATCGTCCTCGATGATCAGGGCGCCGGTGGCGCGCGCGCCGTCGATCAGCGCCATGCGCCGCTGCAGCGAGAGCACGGTGCCCGTCGGGTATTGGTGCGAGGGCGTGGTGTAGATCAGTTTGGGCGGACGTTCCCGCCAGTCCGCAGTGCGGGGCGCGATGCCGTCTTCGTCCACCGGGATGCCTTCGATGCGCAGGCCGGCGGCGCGGAAGGCGGCCATCGCGCCGCCGTAGCCGGGGTTCTCCATCCAGATGGTGTCGCCGCTGTCGGCACAGGCGCGGGCGCACAGATCGAGGCTGCTTTGGCTGCCGTCCGTGATGAAGACTTGCGCCGCTTCGCACACCACGCCGCGCGAGGCGCGAAGGTAATCGGCGACGGCTTCGCGCAGCGTGGCCTCGCCGCTGGGGTCTCCGTAATTCAGTTTGGCGCTTGGCATGCTGCGCCAGGCACGGTCCAGCAGGCGGCGCCACAGCGCGATGGGAAAGTTGTCCAGGTCCGGCACGCCGGGCACGAACGGCAGTCCGATGCTGGCCGAGATGGTGGTGCGGCGCAGGTTGCGCGCACGCTGCGACAGGCCGGCCTGCGGAATCGGCGCGGCTGGCCGCTCCGTCTTTGCTGCCGCTGCGGCGACGATGGTGCCGCGGCGGTCAGTGGTCACGAAGCCTTCACTGGCCAGCTGTTCGTAGGCATACAGCACGGTATTGCGGGCCACGCCCAGTTCGGACGCCAGCGCGCGCGTGGCGACAAGCCGCGTGCCGGCGGCCAGTTTGCCGTCACGGATGGCGGCGCGCAGGCATTCGTGCAGCAGGCGCTGGCGCGGCCAGGCATTGTGTCCGTGTTCTTCGTTGAAGCTGGAAAGCAGCAGGGCGTAGTCCATCTTGTGGCTCCATCAAATCGCGCATCGCTGGACCTGTTTCTGGTGCCAGTTCGGCAATTATAGTGCGCCCATGAACACACTTTCCACTGCTCCCAGCGCTCGCACCCAGGTGCGGCGCATTCCGCTGGCCGCTTCTTACGACCGCGCACTGGTTCATGCGATCGTTGACGATGCCTATATCTGCCACATCGCATTTGCCGATGCGCACGGCGCGCATTGCATTCCCACAGCCTGCTGGCGCGAGGGCGATTACCTTTACATCCATGGTTCGAATGGCTCGCGCATGCTCAAGCGCCTGTGCGAGCAGGATGCGTGCGTGACCATCACGCACGTCGATGGGCTGGTGATGGCGCGGGCGGCGTTCAACCATTCGATGAATTACCGGTCGGTGATGATTTATGGCCGCTTCGCCGAAGTTTCCGGCTCCGACAAGCGCACGGCGATGGAGGCATTTATGCACCATCTGGCGCCGGGCCGGCAGGCTTCCGTTCGCGCCGGCAGCGACAAGGAGTATGCCGCTACGACCGTGATGCGCATTTCCCTCGCCGAGGCGGCGTGCAAGTCGCGTTCGGGGCCGGCCAAGGATGATGAGGAGGATTTGTCCGTTGCGGTTTGGGCGGGCGTGCTGCCCTTGCGCACCGCCCGCTGTGCTCCCGTGACGGACGCGCGCTGTTCGGAGCCGGCGCCGGACTACGTGCTCGCATGGGCGGAACGCTAGCGCCGTTCGCGCCACCAGAGCATAAGCAGCGCTGCGGCGAACAGAACGCCCGATGGCCAGCGCGGCCAGGCGCGCCACGGCAGGGCCGCAGCC
>DASWYX010000327.1:0-3704 GCA_036404755.1 Pseudoduganella sp. | reverse complement strand
CCAGTGTCGCTTTCAGCTGCTTGCTGCGGCCGCCGATGGTGATGTAGCCGGCGCCTTGCAAATCCAAATCCACGTTATCGTTTTCGGTCACCCACACGTGCATGCTGCCAACGCCGCCCAGGTTGGCCTTCAGCTGCTTGTAGTCACAGACCACTTTCATGCTGCCGGCCCCGTCCAGGGTCAGATCGATCTTGTCGCCGGTGAAGCCGCTGACTTCCGTCGTGCCCACGCCTTCCGATACCAGCTCCCGCAGCTGCGGCAGCACTAGTTCGACCCGTACGGTGGACTGCCGGTTCAGCTTGACGCCATGGGTTTCCGTGTCCAGGTGCAGGGTATCGCCGGTTTGCACGGCGGTGACCTTGTTTACATAGCGCTTGTCGCCAATGATGTTGAGCTGCGGGGTCGCGCCCTGTCGCAGCTTGAGGTCGATCACGCCATCCAGCTTGACGCGCACGACCCGGGCATCGATCACACGGTTTTCCGTGGTGGTCTCATCGGCGGCTTGGGCTACTCCCAGGAATGTACACAGGGTAGTAAACAGCAGGCCAATGGTGAAAGTCATCTTCATCGCGAAATCCTTTTGGTTGTCAGCATCAGAGGTTGGCGGCAACCATCACATAGGGGAGTTCGAGCGCGTTCACGGCGACCAGGACCACGCTGCCTATGGTGGCGACAGCGACGACCAGGGTGTTTTTTGCGGTTTTCATCTTCGAATCCCCCTTTCTTTTCTATCCAGTTTTTCCATGCTTGCATCTTATCGATATCGCTCCGCCCCATCACTGGAATTGCGACGAAATGCAAAAAACGCGGATCAGGCGTCAAAAACTGGTGGTTCAGGGCATAAGCGGCTTACTCAGCCGCGTCAGGCGCGCCGAATACTCGCGCAATACGGCCAGGGTGCCGGTGTCCGAATCGAAGACGGAAAACAGGCCCTGCTCTTCCTGCGGCGGATCGCCAAGAAAATCGTCCCCCTCCTTCCACCAGAAGTCCGCATTGGCGGCCCGCCCTGCCCCGCTCCAGGCCCAGAAATTGAAGCCGGCGATGGGGTCACCTTTGGCGGCGCGGCTGACGACGGTTTCCAGCACGGCGCGGTAGAAGCGGTCGCGCTGTCTGGTGCCGGCGCTGAGGGCGAAGACGCCGCCGTCGCGGTCCCAGCCGAATTCTTCCAGCACGATGGGCTTGCCCAGCCGTTGGGCGGCGTCGATATGCGAGTTCAGGTAGTCGCTGCTTTTCGCCCAGGCGTTATCCCAGCTCGTGACCCAGCCCCAGTTCTTCGGCCACAGGTGGTAAGTCAGGTAATCGACGCCGGGCGCGCGGTGGGCGCGTTCGAACAGTTCCGCATCGCGCGCCGAACCGATCACGCCTTCGCTGCCGGTGCTCACCAGATGGTTCGCATCCAGGCTGTGGATGTAGGCGCTGGTGTCGGCGATCCACTGCACGTAACGCGCCTTCTCTTCCGCGCCGGCCTTGCCGTTGCCGGGCCGCGGCTCGTTGGCCAGCTGCCAGGCCATGATGGCCGGATCGTCCGCATAGCGCCGGCCGGTGACGGTATTCGCGCGCCGCACGATGGCGCGGATCACGCGGCGGTATTCATCCTGGGCTTTCGCGCTCTGGTAAAAGCGTGCGGTCGCCGCGATGAAGCCTTCGTAATCCTTGCTGATGTTGGGGTCGATGGCCGGCGTGCCCTCGAACCAGTTCAGGTATTGCGTCATGCCGCCAGACCACTGCCAGAAGTTGTTCAGGTAAAGCACCGCCGTCATATCGCGCTTCGCCAGCTCGGCCAGCATGAAGTCCAGGCCTTGCAGCAGCTGTTCGTCGTAGCGGCCCGGGGCGCTGGTGGTGGCGGGCTTCACGGCGCTCGGCATCGCCGTCCGCTCGGACACGGCAAGCACGCGCACGTTGTTAATGCCCAGCGCCTTCAGCGCATCGAGCTCCTTCGCCAGCCGCGCGCGGTCGCCCGGCTTGCCGGCCGCGCCCAGGTAGCCGCCATACCAGAGGTTGGCGCCGGCGATGTAGTACGCCCTGCCCTCGCGCTCGAAATGCGTGCCCCTGACCCTGACGAAATCAGCGGCCGCCGCGTTCAGCGCGAACAGGCAGGCCAGCAACGTAAGCATCTTCCTCATTCCCTATCCTTTTTCCTTTATGATGCGGGGCATTGCAAATCACAGCCGGAGAAAAACAATGAATAAAGCGCTCGTCGGTGCAGCCTTGCTGTCCCTCGGAGTGTCCGCGCATGCCGCCGATATCGCGGCGTCGGCGAAACTGTACCAGACCTATTGCGCCTCCTGTCATGGCGTTGAGCTGCAGGGCGCCGAGGGCCCCAGCCTGGCCGACGCCAAATGGATTCACGGCGAGCCGACGAAGGCCAACCTGGTGAAGATCATCAGCAAGGGCGTGCCCGGCAAGGGCATGCCGGCCTGGGCGGGCACGCTGACCAACGATCAGATCGCCCAGGTCGCCGAATACATTTCGCCGAAGTCCGCTGCCGCGCGCAAGGCCGCCAGGCCGGCCGCTGCGGCCAATCCGCTGGCGGGCCTGAAGCTGCCGAAGGGCTTCAGCATCTCGATCTATGCGGACAAGGTGGAGAACGCGCGCGAGATGGCCGTGTCGCCAAGCGGCATCGTGTACGTGGGCTCGCGCAAGCCGGGCAAGGTCTATGCGCTGGTCGATGAAAACAAGGACGGCGTGGTCGACAAGATCGTGACCGTGGCCGAGGGCCTGGACAAGCCGAACGGCGTGGCCTTCCTGAACGGCGACCTGTACGTCGGCGAAATTTCGCGCATCATCAAGTTCGCGGACATCGACCGCACCTACGCCTCCAAGCCTTCCTACAAGGTAATCAAGGACGACCTGCCGAAGGAAGGCTGGCACGGCGAGAAGTACATCAAGGCTGGCCCGGACGGCAAGCTGTATGTGCCGATCGGCGCGCCCTGCAATGTCTGCAACAAGGAGGACGAAGCCTACTCCAAGATCTGGCGCATGAACCCGGACGGCAGCAACTGGGAGCTGGTGGCGCGCGGCGTGCGCAATACCGTCGGCTTCAACTGGCATCCGGTGACGAAGGAGCTGTGGTTCACCGATAACGGCCGCGACGAAATGGGCGACAACACGCCATCGTGCGAGCTGAACGTGGCGCCCAAGCCGGGCATGCACTTCGGCTTCCCCTACTGCCACGGCGGCGTGGTGCCTGACCCCGACTTCGCCAAGGGACGCACCTGCGAAGAGTTCACCCCGCCGGTGGCCAAGCTCGGCCCCCACGTCGCGCCGCTGGGCATGGCCTTCTACACCGGCACGGCCTTCCCGCAGGCTTACCGCAACCAGCTGTTCGTGGCCGAGCACGGGTCCTGGAACCGCGCCAACAAGATCGGCTACCAGGTACGCCTGATCACGCTGTACGGCAACCAGGTGGTCAGCGATACCGCTTTCATCGACGGCTTCCTGCAGGGTGAGGAAGTGAGCGGCCGCCCGGTCGACATCGCCATGCTGGCCGACGGTTCGATGCTGGTCTCCGACGACCACGCGCACCGCATTTACCGCATCACCTACAAGCCCTGATCAGCCACCGCGTCCGGCGCCTGCCGGCCGGACGCGGTTTAGAATAAACGCACCTGTCCGTTGGAGCATCGCGTGAAAATCTCAGCTATCGTCCGCAATTCATACAAGGTCCACGAGACGCGCGTAAGCACGAATGGCGTCACGCAATC
>DASWYX010000326.1:0-19825 GCA_036404755.1 Pseudoduganella sp. | reverse complement strand
GTGCTGTAGGCGCCCGGAATCGCTGCGGGATAAGGCGGAATGAAGGGCGTGACTTCCACATACTTCGTGCTGGTGGTGTTGATCGTGGCCGTCGTGCCGTAGCTCAGGCAGCCGATGTGCGGCTCCAGGCAGCCGGCGCCGATGACTTCACAGGCCTTGTCCGCCGCGGCGGCCACCAGCGGCAGCCCTTGCGGTATGCCAGTTTCCTGCGACGCCTTCTCAGTGATCACGCCGATGGCCGTGCCGGGTTCCACCAGCTCCGGCAGCATGTCGGGACGGATCGCCAGCGCCTGCCACTTCCAGTCATACGCAGCCGCCCACTTGTGGCGCTTGTAATCGAAGGGCACATAGGCCACCTGCGATCCTGTGGAATCGGCATAGCGCCCGCTCAGACAGTAATTCAGGTAGCCGGACAGCAGCAGGAACTTTCCCGTGCGTTCCCATACGTCCGGCTGGTTGGCCTTGATCCAGTTGATCTCCGCTTCGCGGCGGAAGTAGTCGATGGTGCCGTCGACGCCTGCCACCTTGAAGGCCGCCTTCCACAAGCCGTTCAGCGGCGGCACCTGGTCGGTGCGGCGCTGGTCCAACCAGGTGATGGCCGCACGCAGCGGCTTGCCGTCGCGGTCCACATTGACCACCGTGCCGCGCTGCGTGGTGACGGCCACGCCCCTGATCTGCGACTTGCTGATGCTGGTCGTGGCCCACAGCTTCTGGCACGCCATGCACACGGCCTGCCAGTAGCCTTCCGCCGTGTGCTCCGCCCATCCCGGCTGGTCGGAGTAGTAAGGCTGCAGGTGCACCTGGGTTTTCGCGGCGAGGTTGCCGCGCAGGTCGAACAGCAAGGCGCGCACGCTTTGCGTGCCGTTGTCGATGGACAGGATATATGGCTCGGACATGGTGTCTCTTGTCTTTCTTATGCTCGCTCTCGCGGCAAGCTGTAATGATTCTTCCATAATGCCAGATATGCGGCTTCTTCGGCAGTCCAGCGGGCATCGTTCCAGCCCAGTTCCGGCTGGCAGATGGCGCGCACGCGGGGCAGGATGTCCGCCCCGCCACGGCGCAGCTGGATGCCGATGCGCGTCCGGCGCAGCAGCAGGTCGTCCAGCCGCTGCACGGACTCGTGCCGCGCGGCCCAGCGCAGCTGCGCCCACAGCGTTTCGGTGCCTGGCACCAGTTGCAGCTCGCCCTGGCCCGCCGCTTCGGCCAGCGACTGGGCGTGGACGCCGTAGCGGCCTTCGAGCCGGCGCGCCTGTCCGGCCGGCAGGCGATGAGCGTTGCGCAGCGCGCCGGCCGCGCGGAAGATGGGCTGGGGGGCGAGGTCGGCCTGCCAGTGTGGCAGCAGCGCCTTCACCTGCTTCAGCGCGTCCAGCGCAATCACGCGGAAGGTGGTCAGCTTGCCGCCGGTGACGGTCAGCAGGCCATGCTCCAGCCACAGCGCGTGGTCGCGCGCTTCCTTCGACGGGTCGGCCTTGCCCGTGTCGATGACGGGGCGCACGCCGGCATAGGTGGCGATGACGTCGTTCTCGCTTATCGCCAGCGACGGGAACTGGTCGTTCAGCGCGGCCAGCAGGTAGTCGGTTTCCTGCTGCGTGATGGCGGCCTCGCGCGACAGGTGCTCGCCGTGGTCGACGTCCGTGGTGCCGATCAGGGTTACGCCCTCCCATGGAAAGGCGAATACGGGCCGTCCATCGTGCGGATGCATCAGGCTCACGGCCTGCGCCAGCGGCAGACGCCACGCGGGCAGCACGAGATGGCTGCCACGCAAGGGGCGCAGGCGCGGCATGGCGCCATTGTGGACGCGCAGCTGGTCGGCCCAAGCGCCGGTGGCGCTGATCGTGGCCTTTGCCCGCAAGGTGTGGCAGGTGCCGGACAGTTCGTCGCGCAGCACGGCGCCGGTGACGCGGCCGCCGTCCCGCGTGAGCGAGCGCACGGACAGGTAGTTCAGCGCCGCGCCGCCGTGCGACTGCGCTTCGTGCAGCACGCGCAGCACCAGGCGTGCATCGTCGGTCTTGGCGTCGTGGTAGCAGATGCCGCCGCGCAGGCCTTCAGTGCGGATGTGCGGGGCCAGGCGCAGGAAGTCTTCGGGCGCGTGGTAGTGGCGCTCGCGCTGTCCGGCCATGCGGTCGTAGATGGCAAGGCCCAGCAGCATGGAGCGCTTGCCGGGCTTGCGGCCTTCGTAGTCGCCGAAGGCGAAGCTTTGGGGCTCGACCAGCCCGGCCGCCTCGCGCAGCAGGCTTTCGCGTTCATGCACGGATTCGCGCGTGAGGCTGAACTGGCCTTCCTTCAGGTAGCGCAGACCGCCGTGCACGAGCTTTGACGAGCGGCTGGACGTGCCCCAGGCGAAGTCGCGCTGTTCGACCAGCAGGGCGCGCAGGCCGCGCCTGGATGCTTCGAGCAGGATGCCGGCGCCGGTGATGCCGCCGCCTATCACCAGCAGGTCCCATTCAAGTGCCAGCAGGTCGGGGAGCAGTTCGCGGCCTTGGGGGCGCCAGTGGGCGGCGGGGGAGTGTGAACCCAAACCCGGGGTCAGACCCGGAGGGTCAGACCCTGGCCCACTGCCGCCGCGTGGCGGGGTCCGACCCTCCGGGTATGGCCCGGGGTTAGGTTTCAGCGTCATGGCAGCACCAGTTTGCCCGGGTTCATGATCCCCTGCGGATCGAAATGCCGGAACAGCGCCTGCATCGCCGCGATCCCCGCCGCCCCCTTCTCCGCGGCCAGGTAGGGCGCGTGATCGCTCCCCACGCCATGCTGATGGCTGATCGTCCCTCCATGATCGACGATGGCCGTGCTGACGGCATGCTTCAGCGCCTGCCAGCGCATCATATTCTGCTCAAAGTCCCCCGCCAGGCGATACACGAAGGTCGTATAGACGCTCGCTCCCTGTGCATACAGATGCGACAGATGCGTGTAGGCGTGTACCTTCTCTCCCAACACACCGAGCGCGGAAGAAGCTGCTCCCTCGACCGCGCGCATCATCATGCCCACGCGCGGCCAGTCGACCGCCGTTTCGACCGTATCGATCACATAGCCATGCTGCCAGGCCGCGTTGCGCAGGTAGACGTTGCGGAAGCGTCCCTGTTTCCATTTCTCGCCCATGCGACGCCCCACATGCACGCCACGATGCGCGCGGCACACGGACAGTGCGGCACGCAGGGCGACGGCTGTCTGCGCACGCTGCCCGCTCACGCCGAGCATCAGCATGCACTTGCCTTCGCCGCAACCGCGCCAGCGCAGCCAGGACTCCAACGCGCCGATCAGGCGCTTGTGGCCGGCCAGCGCCAGCATCGTTACCGTCTCCAGCGGATTCGAAAGCCGCAGCATGGAAAGGCCCAGCCGCCCCTGGGCCAGGGCCCGTACGGCTGCTTCGGCGCGTTCCCAGTCGGGGAAGAATACGGCGTGAAAGGCTTCATGTTCGGGCATGGGCGTTACGCGCACCGTCGCCTCGGTGAGGATGCCCATGCGGCCCTCGGAGCCGAGCACGATCTCGCGCAAGTCGGTGCCGGCCGCCGATGCCGGAAAAGTCGGGATATCCAGCCGTCCCTGCGGCGTTTCCACCATGCCGCCGGCGAACAACTGCTCGATGCGGCCATAACGCAGCGATTGCTGGCCGGACGAACGCGTGACCACCCAGCCGCCCAGCGTCGAATACTCGAAGGACTGCGGAAAGTGGCCCAGCATATAGCCGTGGGCGCGCAACTGGGCTTCCAGGTCGGGGCCCAGCACGCCCGCGCCGAAAGTGGCCAATTGCGCTTCCTTGTCCAGGTAGTGCAGGCGGTTCATGCGCATCATGTTCACGGCCAGCACGGGAACGTCATTGGATGGCGCGGTGAGGTGGCCGGCCACGCTGGTGCCGCCGCCTTGCGGGATCAGCGCGACCTTGTGCGTGGCGGCGTAATCGAGCAAGGCGCGCACGTCTTCCGGGCTTTCGGGATAGGCCACGCCGTCCGGTGCGGCATCGATGCGGCCGAAGCGCAGCTTGAGCCAGTCGGGCAGACTTTGGCCCAGCGCGTTGCGCAGGCGCGTTTCGGGGCGCGTGTCGATCAGGGCGGACGCGTGGCGCCACGGGCCGGCCGGGGCGGCATCGGTGGCGCGCTGCACCGGCAGGCGCGAAGGCGGCAGGCTGGCGCAGGCCTGGTCGAAGGACGCGTCCTGCACTGTGCTGCCCTGCCCCACGCGCTGCGCCAGGAAGGCCAGCGCATCCTCATGCAGGGGAAAATCGACTGTCTCATCGCCCCAACCGTTCCATCTTCTCATGCTTGTCCCTTGTTATACTTCGAGCAAGTAGACTAAAACGGCCGGCGTCCGCCGGTCTTGCGCATTCATGCCAGCAGACTTGTTCGATCATGCCAGGCTAGCCCGCGTGGCGGGTTCCTACCTCCAGCCCCTGCTGGAGGCGGCCGCCGCACGCGGTGTGACGGCGCAGGCTCTGGCCGCAGCGGCCGGGCTGGCGCCCGATGCGCTCGATCCCCTGCCCGAGCAGTTCCCTGCCGACCAGTATGTGCGTCTGCTGGATATCGCGTCCGGACTGGCGCGGGACCCGCACTTCGGGCTGCATGTAGGCGAGCGCGTGAAGCTGGGCACCTATACCGTGTACGGCCTGATCCTGCTGAGCTGCCGCGACTTCGGCCAGGCTTTCGAGCAGACCATGCGCTATGAGCAGCTGGCGCATGACCTGGGCCGCTCCGAGCTGCAGGTGCGTGACGGCGTGGCGCAATATACGTGGCACAGCAACTATCCGCCCCGGCATCGCCATCTGGCGGACAGCGTGTTCGCCGGCATCCGCGTATTCGGCAACTGGCTGGCCGGCACGCCGCTGCCCCCGGCCGATCTGCAATTAATGCACGACGGCGGCGATGTGGCGCAGCGGGAAGAATATGCGCGCGTGTTCGGCGCGATGCCCCGTTTCGGTGCGGCGTCCAACACGGCCAGCTTTGACGCAGCCATGCTGCGGTGGCCTGTGCCGAATGCGGACGTGAGCCTTTATCCGGTGCTGCAGCAGCACGCCGAGCAACTGCTGGCGCAGCGCGTGCAGCCGGAGGCGGGCATCGTGGCGCAGGTGCACGCCGTGATCGTGCGGCGCCTGTCGCATGGACAGGTGCGGCTGGCGTCGGTGGCCGAAGAGCTGGGGCTGACTACGCGGACCTTGCAGCGCAAATTGTCGGATGTGGGCGCGAGCTTCCAGCAGGTGCTGGACCAGTCGCGCTTCGAGCTGGCGCGCAATTATTTGCGGCAGCCGGGGTTGGGCCTGGTCGATATTGCGTTCCTGCTCGGGTATCAGGAGCAGAGCGCGTTCAATCACGCGTTCCGCGAGTGGTCGGGCATGAATCCCGGCGCGTGGCGGGAAGCAGCGGCGCACCAATGATCATACGCCGCTCGAACCGCCAACACGGCGTAGGGCGGATCGTTTTGATCCGCCGTATGTGAGGGTCAGGTATCGCTTCCGCGGACGCGGACGAACGGGCCGATGCAACTGTCGGTATCGCGCCGCTGGCACATGAGGAACATATTGCCGGATGGATGGAACAGGATATAGCTCTTGATGATATGTCCGACCTTGGTGATCTCGCCGGTGCAGTCTTCCTTGCCGTTATCCTTCACGATCTTGTCGTCGGACTGGTAATAGCCTTCCGTGTCAGGCTGGTCGTCGATATTGAATTCGGATTCCGCCACCTCTTTGGCGCTGGTGATCAGGGCCGAGCCGTCCGAGCGTATCCGGTAGATTTCGTGACAGGAACCATCCGGCAACACGAAGCGCCAGGTGCCGACAATCGGGTGATCGGTGCGCATGGGACCGGCCATGGCGCAGCTAGCGGCAAGGGCCGCCGCAGCGGCCGTCAGACGGAGCAAGAGGGTAATCATGGCGGCTCCCCGGAGTATTTAACTACAGTATATCCCGCCTAAATTATTTGCATTTTCCGCTTGCAGCAGCATAGAAGACGTGCGGCAGGGCAAGCAGCCCACCCAGGACGACGGGTAATCCAGCCACCATGATGACGGGCGGATTATGCTTCAGGGCATCGCTGCCCCAGCAGCTTCCCACTTCGGCGGCGATAAAGGCGCGGTCGATAGCCGCTTGTCCACCGGCGCCCGATGCACTGCCCGGGGCCGCGCTGGCGCCGAAATCCGGCTTCGCGTCGGGCGGTGGCAGCTTGGGCATTTCAGCCACGGCTGCCTTGACCGCATCGCGGATCGCCTCGTCGTCCAGCCGCAACACCGGCACTACGGGCGCCGGGGCACTGGCACTGGCAGTGGCAGTGGGAGTAGCAGCCGCAGTGGCAGGCCCCGGCGGCTGCGCCCACGCCGCCGACGCGGCAACGACAGGCAGCAAGGCCAGCCCGCGCATCACTTCTCCGCCACCGCCTTCAGTTGCGACAGGCCCTTCTCGAAATCCTTGCCGATCATCTTGTCCATGCTGACGAACACGCCCATCAGCTTCGTGATGAATTCGGATGGACCGCTCATGGTCCACGTAACCAGCGTGCCATCGCCCTGCGGCTGCAGCGTGAAGGTAGTCTGGTTGGTGGACTTGAAGGGTTTGATGAAATCGAGCTTGATGGCGACCTTCGATGGCGGCGCATTTTCAGTGATTTCCATGCGGCCCTGCCCCACTTCATCGTTGCCGCTCCAGCCGTACACGGCGCCCTGGCCGCTGACCGGGCCTTCGAAAGTGCGCTTCATGTTCGGGTCCAGCTTCTCCCACGGCGACCAGGCAGGCCACTGGTGGAAGTCATTCAGGTAGCCGATGATCTTCTCGGGCGGCGCCTTGATGGTGGCGGTTCGGGTTACGGTGAAGCTGTCCGGTTGCGTCAATGCCAGGCCAAGGACGGCGGCCACGATCACGACGGCTATGATGAAGACTTTCTTCAATTTGCGCCTCTTATTGTGGTTGCTATGCGCGCAAGACTATCACAGGGCGCGCCGCTGCAAAAGCACGGGCAAGGCGCTGGGCGTCATCGTGAAAGTGTAGACCTCGTCGACCGGGGGCGCGCCGGCTTTGGGCGACAGCGTGAAGCAGCGCGCCAGCATGGACGCCACCATGCGAATCTCCGTCATCGCCAGATAGCGCCCCGGGCAGAAGCGCGGACCGCCGCCAAAGGGCAGCAGCTTGCGCGAAGGATCGTCCTGTTCCTGCCCCGGTTCGGCAAGCCAGCGTTCGGGCAGGAATTCTTCCGCGCGTTCCAGATGCGTATCGATCGTGAACGCATGGCGCATCAGCGCAAAGACCAGGATGCCCGCAGGCAGGCGCACATCGCCCAGCACCAGGTCCTGCGTCGGTTCGAAACCGAGCATGGGCGCCACAGGCTTCAGGCGCATCGCCTCGCGCGTGCACAAGTCCAGCCAGGGCAGCTTGTCGAGAGCGCGGAAGTCGCGCAGCACCGTATCGGCGCCCAACACCTGCGTCGCCTCCAGCGCCAGTTTTTCCCAGGCGGACGGCGCGGAGGCAAGCAGCTGCAACAGCCAGGCGATGGTATTTGACGTCGTATCCTCGCCGGCAAAGACCATCAGCACGGCATTGCCGATCAAATCTTCATCGCTCATGCCGGAACCGGGCGCATCGCGCTCGATCACCATCGCTTCCAGCATATCGGCCGGGTTTTCCCGCCGGGCGGGAACGGCGGCCAGGCGCTCGCGTGCCCGCGCCACGAAGCCCGCCACGGCATGCCGCACGCGCGCCACGGCGGCATCGGTTTCGCGGTCCACCGGCAGGCGGAACACGCGCCAATACGGCACCGGCGTCGTAAGGCGGCGCGCCAGGCGGGTGAACAGGAATTCGACATCGCGCTGCAGGGGATCGGCCTCGTTCTCCAGCACATTCAAGTCCTGCCCCATGGCCAGGCCGACCGTCACATCCAGCGTGAACGCTTTCAGGTCGCGCAGGAGATCGGGCTCGCGGCCCTCTTCCACGGCTTTCATCCAGCGCCGCTGCAGGCGCTCGGTCAGGCGGACCATTTGCGGGAAGAAGCGATGGATCACTTCCGGCGTGAGCGCGTGCATCACCAGCTTGCGCTGGCGCCGCCATTCCTGCCCCTCGGCGGTGAACAGGCCGCGCGCGCCCAGTTCCTCCAGCAGGTTGGTGCGCTCGGTGCGGCGCCACAGGTCGGGTCGGTCATGCAGGATATGGCTGATGTCCGAGCGGCGTGCAGTGGCGACGAAAACGCTGTTCAGCACGCGCAGTTTGAAGATGGGACCAAACTGCCGCGCGAAGTCTTCCAGCATGCTGTGGAAATGGACGGGGTCCAGCTGGGTGAGATTGCCGATCAGGGGCAAAGGGTGCGGGCCTGGCAGGCTGTCCACACTGCGGGCGGCATCAAATGGCTGGGATTCCAGGTTGCTGCCGCGGTCGTCCATGGTCAGCCCATTTTCCGTATGACAGGGTTGCCGGGGTCCCGGCTCCATTCGCACCAGCCGCCGTCGTACACGCTGATGCGCGGCCAGTTCATCAGCCAGGCGTAAAAGAACGCCAGCGAAGCGCGCCAACCGGTGCCGCAGTAGAACGCGTTCTGCTGGCCCGGCCGAATGCCCGCTTCCCACCACAGGCGGTGGATTTCATGAGCGGATTTCATCGTGCCGTCGGCATGATGATATTCGCTCATGCAGTGCACATCGCCGTCCCGGCCCGCGCGGCCCCAGCGCGCGCCGGGAATATCGCCGATGGCGTCTATATAACTATAGCCGGAAGTTTGGCCAAGGTGCTCAGACAACGTGCGAATGCTGACCAGGGCGCCGTCCTCGCTCTGCAACAAGGCCCGCGCTTCGTCGGTACCGATCAGATAGTCCGGCCGCGCCGGGAATGGCGCGCCGAAGCTGCTTGCCGGCGCAGGCTAGCCGCCCTGCCCCGTTTCAAGCGGATAGCCGGCGCGTTGCCATCCATCGAAGCCGCCGTCGAGCAGGCGCACGTCGGCCACGCCTGCGTACAGCATCAGGTGGGCGGCGCGCGCGGCGGCCAGCGTGCTGCGGCCGTAGAGGATAACGGTAGTGTCGTGCCGGATGCCGTGTTCCAGCAACAGCGACAGCAAGGCGCAGTCGGCGACCTTGTTCCACAGCGGCTGGATTTCCAGGCGATTGGTGTCCAGATAGGATGCACCAGGAATGTGCGCGCCGGCGAAAGCCTCTTCACCGCCGCAGCCCACTTCGAACAGCAGCCATGTTGCGGACGGCGCCGCCAGCACCGGGCGGCCGCGCAGCAAGCGATCCAGCCAGGCAGGATGCAGCAGATGGCGCCAGCGCGCCAGGTCCCGACGGAAGCCTTGCGCCTCCTGCTGTTCTGCCATCATTGCCACTTTTACTACCAACCGAAAATTAACCAGGCGGCAGTTTATCAGCTTCGGGCTTGGGTTCCCCCTTTTGTTCTGCCTTTTGCTCGGCCTTCGCTTCCGGTTTCGTTTCCGGATACAGCACAACTTGCACGTAATTCTTGAAGTCGAAATAACGCCTGGCGGCTGCCTGCACGTCGGACGCCTTGAGCGCGGCCACGCGTTCCGCATGGTGCAGGATATTCTGCGGGTCCACGCCATTGATGTAGGAGCCCTGCAAGGTACCCAGCCAGTAACTGTTCTCGCGAATCAGGCGGCGGTGGTTATTGTTCCAGTTTTCCTTGACCTTGGCCAGGTCGGCTTCCTCCGGGCCGTCGTTCTGCAGCTTGCGGATTTCGGCAAAGGTGGCGTTCAGCACCTTCTCCACGTTTTCCGGTCCGGTCGGCAGCGAGATATTGATCGTGTAATTGCTGTAAGGGTAGCGCGCCAGCGCGCCGCCTGCGCCGCCGCCATAGATCAGCGCCTGCTTCTCGCGCAGCGTGTCGATCAGCTTGATGTTGAGCACATCGATCAGCGCCTGGATGCGCAACTGCTCGTCCGCGGAAAACGGCGCATCGCCCGAGAAGTTCAGGTTGATCGTGCTCTTGGCATCCTTGCCGCGGCGGACTTCCTTCGTCACAACGCCGCGCACCGGGCGCACGTTGCGGTCCTTGAACTGGTTGCTGACCGGCGTGCCGGGCAGGCTGCCGATATAAGTCGCCAGCAGTGGCTTGATCTTCGCCACGTCGAAGCTGCCGACGATGAAGAAAGTCATCCCCTTCACGCTGCTGAAGCGCTCCTTGTACATGCTGACCACGCGGTCCAGCGGAATCCCTTCGAACTCCTCCGGGCGCGGGATCAGGGCAATGCGCGGGTGGTTGCTGTACAGCGTGCTGCGCATCGTATCGGCCATCACCGACTCGGGGCGCGACAGCGAATTGCGCGCCAGGTCCTGTTGCTTGCCGATGAAGGAATGGAACAGCGTCTCGTCGCGACGCGGCTGGGTGAAAGCGAGGTGCACCAGCTGCAGCACCGTTTCCACGTCCGCGCTGCCGGAACTGGCGCTCAAGCCTTCGGACATGGGGCTCAGCGCCATGCCCAGGTTGGCGGTCTTGCCGGCCAGGGTGCGCTGCAGGTCCAGCGGCGTGAAGCTGCCCATGCCCATCTGCGACATGATGGCGGTGGTATAGCGGGCATTGAAAATGTCCTGCTCTTCGAACACGGACTGGCCGCCGAAACGCACGGCGCCCATCAGCACCTGGTCGTTGCGGAAGTCGGTGGGCTTCAGCACCACGCGCGCGCCGTTGGCGAAGGTGAGTTCCGTCGTGCCGAGCGCCTTGTTGCCGCCTTCCTTGACGATCTTGCCCGGCTTTGGCGTCGCTGACAGCAGGTTGGCGGTATAGGCCTTGTCCTCGCGCGCGGTGACCGCGATCTTCTGCGCCGCATCCACCGCGGCGAGCAGCTCGGTTGCGGGCGGCACGTCGACCTTGTCATTGCCCATATAGATCACCAGCTTGCTCTTGCCGTCCGGGATGGCGGCGCGCAGCGTGGCATTGACCTCCTCCAGCGTCACCTTCGGCACCATCTCGTTCAGATAGTTGTACTCGTTCTCGATGCCGGGCATGGCCTCGCCTTCGAGGAAGTTGCGCAGGTATTCGGACACGTACATCGACGAGTCGGACTTATCGCGCTCGTTATACAGGCGCTCGATATTGCGCAGCATGGCCTTCTTGGCGCGGTCCAGCTCCGCCGGCGTGAAGCCGAACTGGCGCACGCGCTCGCCCTCCTGCACCAGCGCATTGATGGCCGGGACCGGCCCGTCGCGGCCCAGCAGGGCAACGGAACTGAAGGAACGGTAGCCATGCACTACGCGGCCCATGCTGGAACTGCCCTGGATGAAAGGCGGATTGGCCTGCTGCGTCAGCTCGAAGATGCGCTGGCTAAGCATCAGCGCGCCCAGGTTCTCCACCAGCCGTTCGCGGTACTCGCCAAAGGTGCTGTCCTCCGGCTTGCGCAGGATCGGGTAGCGGATGTGCAGCACATTGGTGGTCGCCTCGCGGTCCGTGATCACCAGCGCTTCGGACGTGGTGCGTTCCGGGATTTCGGCATACAGGCGCGGACGGGGATTCTCCGGGTTCTTCAGGTTGCTGAAGTGGCTGATCACCAGCTTTTCCGCTTCCGCCGGATCGATGTCGCCGACCACGAAGACGGCCATCAGGTCGGGCCGGTACCAGTCCTTGTAGAAGCGCTTGATCGCAGCCGGCTTGAAGGTGCGCAGCACTTCCGGCTTGCCGATCGGCAGCCGCTCGGCATAGCGCGAGCCGTTGAACAGCTTGGGCAGCAGGACCTTGTTCATGCGGTCCGCCGCGCCGCGGCCCAGGCGCCACTCTTCGAGCACGATATTGCGCTCGCTTTCCACGTCCTCATCGTTGAACTGCACGCCGCCGGCCCAGTCTTCCAGCACCAGCAGGCCCTTGTCCAGGTTTTCCTTGCGGTCGACCGGGATGGGCAGCATGTAGACGGTTTCGTCGATGCCCGTGTAGGCATTCAGGTCGGCGCCAAACTTCACGCCGATCGACTGCAGCCAGGACACCAGTTCGTGCCGCTTGAAGTGCGTGCTGCCGTTGAACGCCATGTGCTCCGTGAAGTGCGCCAGGCCAAGCTGGTCTTCGTCCTCCAGGATCGACCCCGCCTTCACCGCCAGGCGCAGCTCCACCCTCTGCTGCGGCTTCGGATTGCGCTGGATATAGTAAGTCAGCCCATTCGGCAACTTGCCAACGCGGACCTGGGGCGAAACCGGCAGCTGCGCGGCAGGATCAAAATCCGCCTGCGCGAGCATCGAGCAGCTCAGGAGCGCAGCGGCGAGAACGGCTTTCAAATATTTCATGGGAATCGGCAAGGTTGACATTTTCACACGATACCACACCGTGCCGCCCCCACCACCATGGGGTCAGATCCGACATTCGGACACGAGCTCGTCCCTATCGCCCCACTTTCACTCGGAAAGACCCGAGCAATAGCGACCTCTGCAGTACGGCAAAATATTCCGAAAGCGCGCCAGTAATGGCCGAAGCTATCAACTTAAATGTCCGAATGTCGGATCTGACCCCATGGTTTGGGGGCGGGGGCGCGGGGGATGGAGAGGAAAACCAGCGTGGCGGCGAGGGCGTAGGCGGTGGCGATGGCGGCGAAGGCGAGCGGCAGGCGGAGGTTCCAGCCTGGGACGGCGTGAAGGACGGCGCCGACCACCGCTACGCCGACCAGGGCGCCGATCTGGCGGTTGGCGTTCAGCGCGGCGGCGGCGCTATTGGCGTGCTCGCGTCCCGAGGCCTGGATGACGGTGTTGGTCATGGCGGGGATGGCAATGCCGATGGCGAGGAAAATGGCCATGGCGCCGGCCAGCAGCAAACTATAGGGCGTGTGGCCGTGCGAGGCGGTCAGCAGCACGGCCACCGCCGCGGCGACCAGCAACCCGCCGAGCAGCGGCCCGCGCGTGCCGAAGCGCGCGATCACGCGGCCGGACAGGAGATTGGTCAGCGTGGACGATGCCATCATGGGCAGCAGCAGCAATCCGGTGCGCAGCGGGTCGCGGCCTAGCGCCTGCTGCAGGTACAGGCTGTAAAGAAAAAGCTGTCCGAACACGCTGAAGTTGATCAGGAAACCGGTGACGACAGCCGGGCGGAAGCCGGGGGCGGCGAACAGGGCGCGCGGCAGCATCGGATGGACGGCGCGGCACTCGCGCAGCACCAGTCCACCGCCCAGCACCAGCGCTGCGACGGCGGCAGCCAGCACGGGCAGCGAAGTCCAGCCACGTCCCTGCCCTTCGATCAGCACGAAACTCAGGGCGCCCAGCGCGGCGACGGCCAGCAGGTGGCTAAGCAGGGACAAGGCCCGCGGCGACGCGCCGGGGGCCGGCACACGCCACTGCGCCAGCGCGATGCCAAGCAGCCCGACCGGTACATTGATCCAGAACACGGCGCGCCAGCCATACGCCTGCACCAGCAAGCCACCGACCAGCGGCCCTACGGTGGCCGCCACGCCGACCAGGCCCGACCAGATGGCCACCATGCGCGTGCGCTGCGGTCCATCGAAGGAATGCGTCAGCAGGCTCAGTGAACTCGGCATGAACAGCGCCGCGCCCGCACCCTGCAGCAGACGCGCCGCAATCAGCGCGCCCCCGCTGGGCGCCAGCGCGCACAGCACGGAAGCGAGAAGAAACAGCGCCAGCCCGCCCTGGTAAGCCTGGCGCGGGCCGAAGCGGTCCGCTAGCGCGCCGCCGGCCAGCAGCAGCGCGGCAAAAGTGAGGGTGTAACCATCCACCACCCAGACCAGCACCGAAAGCGGCACGTGGAGATCGGAAGCGATGGCGGCCAGCGCGGTGTTGACGGCCGTGACGTCGATCATGGCCATCACGAAGCCAATGGCGAGAGTAAATATCAGCATGCCGTGATGATGCGCGCGCTTGCATGATGCAGTAAACATGCATACTATCGGCACTCTGATGCAAAATTGCATCGCAGGAGCGTTTATGGACTGGGACAACACCCGCATCTTCCTCGGCATCTACCGCGCCGGCACCCTGCGCGGCGCTGCCGCCCTGCTGGACATCGACCAGGCCACCGTCGGCCGCCGCCTGAACGCAATGGAGGCGGCGCTGAATGCAAAGCTGTTCCTGCGCACGCCGAATGGCTACTTGCCCACGCCCGCCGGCGAAGTCGCGGCAAGGTCGGCGCAGCAGATGGAGGAAGCGGCGCTGCAACTGGAGCGGGAAATGTCCGGCATCGATAACCGCCTTTCCGGCACCGTGCGCCTTGCCACGACGGACACGATCGCCCACGCATTCGTCATCGAAGCCCTGCGCCGCCTGCACGACCAGCATCCGGACATCCGCATCATCCTGCAGGTGAACACCCAGCTCGCCAGCCTCACGCGGCGCGAATCCGACCTGGCCGTGCGCACGGTGCGGCCCACCAGTCCGGACCTGATTTCGCGCCATTTGGCGAAACGCGCCGCCGGCCTGTACGCAACGCCCGAATACCTGGCAAAACATGGCGAACCCCAGGCCGGCGAAGCCTTCAAGGGACACGACATCGTGATCTACCACTCCAGCGTGCTGACCCGCCAGGCCGAGAAGCTGGTCGGCGAACCCACGACCAATGCCCGCGTGGCCATGGAAGTCAACACCGGCATGACCCTGATCGAAGCCGTGCAGGCGGGCATCGGCATTGGGGAGCTGCCTATCCACATTGCGGACACTATGCCCGGCCTGCGCCGCATCTGGCCCGGGCGCGAATACCGCTACGACATGTACCTGGTCATGCATGCCGACCTGGCACGCAGCGCACGCGTGCGCGCCGTCGCGGATGCGATAGTTGATGCTAACATGGCAAGATGAACGTTCATGCACCGCATATCCCGTCGGCGCGGCGCCTGCAGGTGTGGGCGCTGGCCTGGTTGATCAGCTGGTGGCGGCTGCTGCAGTTTGCCGCCCTGCTGGTGTCGCGCGCCTTCCTGCCATCCACCTACCGGCGCGACAACTGGCGCGCCCTGTCGGAACAGGTGGTGCTGGCGTCGGCCGAAAACGTAGTGTGGTTCACCATGCTGGCTTCCCTGATCAGCGTCGTCATCATCCGCATCGTGGTGGTTACATCCATCAGCTACGGCCTGTCGCGCTATGCGCTGGAGATGGTGGTGCGCGTGCTGGTGCTGGAACTGGTGCCGCTGACGGCCGCCCTGTTTGTCGCGCTGCGCACCACGCTGCCGGCCGGCGTGGAATTCGCCCAGTTGCGCGCGGCCGGCGAGCAGCCCTCGCCCTACGTGGCGCTGCGCACCCAGTTTTTCCCGCGCGCGGTGGCAGGCATGTTTGCCGTATGGCTGCTGGCGGCCGTGAGCTGCGTGACGACGCTGATCCTGGCCTATGTCATGATCTACGGCTTCACCCCGTGGGCCCTGCCCGGCTACACGCGCGTGGTGGGCCAGATCTTCAATCCCGGCGTCGCCATGATCCTGGTGCTGAAGATCGTGCTGTTCAGCCTTGCCGTGGCCGTGATTCCGCTCGCCTCCTCCTACTACAGCGGCGCGGAAAATCCGCTGCTGCGCCGGATGGGCGCTGCCCACGGCCTGGCGGACATGGTGCGCATGTTTTCCGTGATCCTGCTCGTTGAAGCGGCTTCCCTGATGGGCAATTACTACTGACATGAACGAGAACACACCTCCACCACATCATCCCGCCGCGCCCGAGCCGCCGCCGATGCGCAACGCGGAATTCAAGGCGCTCATGCTGCTGTTGCTGCTGGGCGCCCTGGTCGTCGGCATCATCCTTTACCTGATGTATGCCCGCGGCGCCTTCGAACCCACCCAGCGCCTGATCCTGACCGCCGACGATTCCGAGGGCGTGAGCGTGGGCATGGACATGACCTTCGCCGGCTTCCCCATCGGCCGCGTGCAGCGCATCGAGCTCGGTGCGGACGGCAAGGCGCGCGTGCTGGTCGACGTGCCGAAGAAGGATGCCCACTGGCTGCGCAGCACCAGCATCTTCACGCTGGAGAAAGGCCTGGTCGGCGGCGCGAGGCTGCGCGCCTACTCCGGCATTCCCACCGATCCGCCGCTGCCGGAAGACGCCACGCGCGGCCTGCTGGTGGGCGATACGGCCGGCGAGATTCCGAAGGTGGTGCAGGCGGCGAAGGACGTGCTGGAGAACCTGTCCGCGCTCACGTCCGCCACCGGCCCGCTGGGCGCCAGCCTGCGCAACCTGCAGGGCGCGACCGAGAAGCTGAACGGGCCTGGCGGCGCCTACGGCCTGTTCGTCGGCGAGGACCAGAAGGCGCGCGAGCTGCTGCGCAATGCGAACTCGCTGATCGTGAAGGCCGATAGCCTGGTCGGCAATGCGGACAAGCGCGTCTTCGGCGACAAGGGTATCGCCACCGACGCCCAGGCCACCGTGCAGCAGCTGAACGCCCTGCTGGCCGACGCCCGCACCAGCCTGAAGAAAATGGACGCGATCCTGGCCGATGCCCAGGTGGTCGGCAAGAATGCCCGCGCCGCAACCGAAGACCTGGGCGCGCTGCGAGCGGAGGTCGACAGCAATCTGCGCCAGATCGAGCAGCTGGTGAATGAAATCAACCGCAAGTGGCCGTTCAAACGCGATACGGAGATCAAGCTTCCATGAGAACAGCCCCTTCCAACGCCCATTCCGCGCGCAGCGTCCGCCCATCGCACATTGCGGCGGCGCTGGCGTCGGCGGCCCTGCTTGCCGCTTGCGGCGGCGGCCCGCGCGTGCCGGACTGGCAGATGAACGCGAAGCAGTCGCTGGACCGGGCGCAGTCGGCCTACCTGTCCGGCAAGGACCAGATCGAGAAGAACGAGTTTGCCCGCGCACGCGAGCAGATCGCAGGTACGGGCAAGATCGATATGGTGATCCGCATTGAACTGGCGCGCTGCGCGACACGCGTGGCTTCGCTGGCCTTTGGTGATTGCCCGGGCTTCGAGGCGCTGCGGGCGGACGCAAGCCCAGCGGACATCGCCTACGCCAATTACCTGGCCGGACGCGCCACAGCGGCCGATGCACCCCTTTTGCCGGAGCCGCAGCGCGCCGTGCTGGCGGCCGGCAGCGACGAAGCCGCGGCGGCGGCCGTGGCCGGCATCGCCGATCCGCTGTCCAAGCTGGTCGCGGCGGGCGCCGTGTTCCGCGCCAACCGCGCCACGCCGGCCGTGCTGGCGGCTGCCGTGGACACCGCCTCGGCCCAGGGATGGCGCCGTCCCCTGCTGGCATGGCTGAATGTGCAAGCCATGCGCGCTGAGAAAGCGGGCGACGCGGCCGAAGCGGCCCGCCTGCGCCGCCGCATGGCGCTGGTGGAGGGGCCGCAAGCCGGAAGTTGACACCTGATTTCTCCCGGAATTGGCCCCTTCGCGGGGCGGTGGACTGCCTACAATGGACTCCATCGACACGCCAATAACTGGAGAAATCAAATGGAACGTATCAATTACTACACGTCGTCCCCGGAAGCGATGAAGGCCATGATGGCGCTGGAAAACGCCACCGCCAACCTGGGCCTGGAAAAGCCGCTGCTGGAACTGGTCAAGCTGCGCGCCTCGCAGATCAATGGCTGCGCCTTCTGCGTGGACATGCACGCCGGCGATGCCCGCAAGGCGGGCGAGTCGGAGCGCCGCCTGATGGGCGTGTCCGTCTGGCGCGAAACGCCGTTCTTTACGCCGCGCGAGCGTGCGGCGCTGGCGTGGACCGAGGCGCTGACCCTGCTGTCCCAGACCCACGCGCCGGACGAAGACTATGCCGCCATTTCGCGCGAGTTCACGCCTGCCGAACAGGTGAACCTGACGCTGGCCATCGCCACCATCAATGCGTGGAACCGCTTTGGCGTGGGCTTCCGCTCGGTGCCGAAGGCTTGAGGAGGGGCTGCCATGTTGAAGCTAGCACTTCTTCCTCTGATCGGCGCGGCGGCCTTCGCGGGCGCAGTCCTGCCGGCGCTGGCACACGACGTGGCGGGCGGGCACGGTGCGCCGGGCCAGGAACGCCGGCAGGTCCTGCAGGAGCAGCACCTGCCCGACGTGGCAGGCCGCACCGGCCATATGCTGACGGTGACGTTCGCACCGGGCCAGACTTCGGTGCCTCACGTGCATCCCGGCTCCGTTTTCGCCTATGTGCTGGAAGGCGAAGTGGAATCGCAGATGGAGGGCGAGCAGCCGGTGCGCTACAAGGCGGGACAGTCGTGGTACGAGGCGCCCAATCATCCGCACGTCCTGGCGCGCAACACGAGTGACCGCAAGCCGGCCAAGCTGCTGGTCTGGCTGCTGACGGCCGATGGCGAAGCGCCGGTGTCGCCGCTGAAGAAGTAATGTTCATGCAGCGCCTCGATTACCACGCCGCTTCGCCGGCTGCCATGCAGGCCATGATGGGCGTGGAGATTGCCGTCGAGCGGCTGGGGCTCGAGGCGTCTCTACTCTATCTGGTCAAGTTGCGCTGCTCGCAGATCAACGGCTGCGCGTTTTGCGTGGACCTGCATTCGGGCGATGCGCTGGCGTGCGGCGAGGCGTCCGCGCGCCTTGACGCTGTGGCCGGATGGCGCGAGGCGGACTGCTTCAGCGCCCGCGAACGGGCGGCGCTTGCCTGGACCGAGTCCCTCGCGCTGCTCCCCGCGAGCCGCGCTCCCGACGGCGATTACGTCGCCCTCGCCGCCGAGTTTTCGCCCTGCGAACAGGGCGCGCTCACACTGGCTATCAGCGATGCGATGGCATGGACCCACTTCGGCGTCGGCTTCCGCACCGTCCCCGCCCACTAAACCCGTCTTCCAGAGCGACGGGGCAACGCGCCAAGGCCAGGGCGCGACGCTGCGACCCGAGCGCGCGGCGCAACCGCCGACGCAGCGGCACGGCGCAACGGCTAACGCTGCAGCGCGAAGCAACGGCTGACGCAGCGGGGCGACGCAACGGTCGGCACAGAGGCGCTGTGCGACGGCTGACGCAGCGGTGCGGCGCGATGGCCGGCGCAGCGGGGTGATATAGCGGCGCGCCCCGACGGGTGGCACAGCGGCGTGGCACGTTGGGCGACGCAGCGGCGCGCGCCGAGTGGCGCGACGGCTGACGGGGCGGCGCGGTGGGGATGGGCGACGGGTCAGCGCTTGGCGATGGCGGCGTCGTTGGCGGCGGCGGCGGCTTCGCGGAGCTTGTCTTTCTTGCTCTTGCGCTTGCCCTTGATGCCGCCATTAGGGTCCGCCGCAGGGCTGGCGGCGTGGCCGGAGACAGGAGCGGAGGCGGCAGCGGGGCCTGAGGCAAGAGCGGCGGCATCGGCGGGGCCGGCAGCAGCGGCGGGGGCGGCGGATGGTTCGAAGCCGGGGACGCTCTCGCGGGGAACGCGTTTGTGCTGGCGTTTCTCGATCAGGCGGAAATGCTGTTCCATGTCCGGGGTCACGAAGGTGACGGCCAGGCCGCTGGCGCCCGCGCGGCCGGTGCGGCCGATGCGGTGCACGTAGTCGGCAGGCGAACGAGGCAGATCGTAGTTGACCACTACCGGCAACTGGGCGATGTCGATCCCGCGCGCCGCTACGTCGGTGGCGACCAGCACGTGCAGGCGTCCCGACCGGAAATCGGAAAGCACCTCGGTGCGGGCGCCCTGGCTGAAATCACCGTGAAAAGCTTCCGCGGAGACGCCGTTGCGCCGCAGCTTATCCGCAACGTGCTCGGACGCGTACTTGGTTGCCACGAACACCAGCACCTGCCGCCACTGTCCCTCGCGGATCAGGTGACGCAGCAGCAAGGTGCGGCGGCCCTCGTCCACCTCGATCGCACGCTGCAGGATGTCCGGCTCGTGCGCGGCTTCGCGCGCGGTCTCGATGCGCACCGGATTGCGCAGCATCCCGGCAGCCAGCGCCTGAACCGCCGGCGGGAAAGTCGCCGAGAAAAACAGGTTCTGGCGGGAAGCAGGCAGCCGCGCCAGCACGCGGGAAATCTCCTCGCTGAAGCCCATGTCCAGCAGCTTGTCCGCCTCGTCCAGCACCAGCGTCGCGCAGCGGTCCAGC
>DASWYX010000325.1:0-9422 GCA_036404755.1 Pseudoduganella sp. | reverse complement strand
GACGAACCGACCTCGGCGCTCGATCCCGAAATGATCACCGAGGTGCTCGACATCATGGTCGAACTCGCCAAGGAGAACATGACCATGATGGTGGTGACCCACGAGATGGGCTTCGCGAAAAAGGTCGCCAACCGCGTGGTCTTCATGGACAAGGGCCACATACTGGAAGACTGCAGCAAGGAGGAATTCTTCGGCGCGCCCCGCTCAGAGCGCGCCAAAGACTTCCTGGCGCGTATCATCCACTAATCGCGGGCCGCCCGGCCCGCGCACTCGTGCAGGAGGAATCATGGCTATGACCCGACTGTTTGCGACGCTGGCCCTCTGCTCCATTGCAGCGGCGGCCCATTCCCAGGAACCCACAGGCACCCTCGCCAAGATCAAGCGCACAGGCCAGATCACGCTGGGCGTGCGCGACGGGTCCATTCCCTTCTCTTATCTGGACGACAAGCAGCAGTACCAGGGCTATTCCATAGACCTGTGCATGAAGGTCGTCGCCTATGTGCAGAAGCAGCTGGGGATGACGGAATTGAAGGTCACCATGAACCCGGTGACGTCCGCCAACCGCATCCCGCTGATGGCCAACGGCACCATCGACCTCGAATGCGGCTCCACCACCAATAATGCGGAGCGCCAGCAGCAGGTGGCGTTTGCGCCCACGATGTTCGTGATCTCCAGCCGCCTGCTGGCGAAAAAGTCGTCAAACATCAAGACGCTGGCGGACATGAAGGGCAAGACCCTGGTCGCCACGGCCGGCACCACGTCGCTGAAGCAGATGACCATCCTGAACAAGGAAAAGAACCTCGGCATGAATATCGTGGTCGGCAAGGACCACCCGGAGTCCTTCCTGATGCTGGAAACGGGGCGCGCGGCGGCCGAAGCGAACGACGATATCCTGCTGGCGGCGCAGGTGGCCAGTTCCAAGTCGCCGGGCGATTATGTGCTGACGGGCGAGCCCCTTTCCGTCGAGCCCTACGGCATCATGCTGCGCAAGAACGACCCCCAGTTCAAGCAGATGGTCGATGCGGCGCTGACGCGCGTCTACCAGTCCGAAGACATCAAGCGCATTTACGCCAAGTGGTTCACGAGTCCCATCCCGCCCAAGGGCGTGAACATGAATTTCCCCATGCCGCCCAATTTGCAGGCGGTCTTTGCCAAGCCTACCGATTCGCCTGATCCTGCCGCCTACGCCGGCAAGAAATAGGCATGCACTACAACTGGAACTGGCGCATCTTCTGGGAGCTGTCGCCGGACGGCGTGCATACGTATTGGGACACGCTGGTCTCCGGCCTGCTGTGGACCCTGGCCACGTCGCTGGCCGGCTGGGTGATGGCGCTGGCGCTGGGCATCGTCGTCGGCACGCTGCGCACGCTGCCGAACGCCTGGGTGCGCCGCGCCGGCACGGCTTACGTGGAACTGTTCCGTAATATCCCGCTGCTGGTGCAGATGTTCCTGTGGTTTTTCGTGATGCCGGAGTTGCTGCCCAAGGCGGCGGGCGACTGGCTCAAGGCGCTGCCGAACGCGCCCTTCGTGACGGCCGTGATCTGCCTGGGCTTCTTTACGTCGGCGCGCGTGGCGGTGCAGGTCACGGCCGGCATCGAAGCGCTGGCGGGCGGGCAGCGCCTGGCCGCGCTGGCGCTGGGACTGACGCGCGTGCAGGCTTACCGCCACGTGCTGCTGCCGCTGGCGGTGCGCATCATCCTGCCGCCGCTGACCAGCGAATTCCTCAATATCATCAAGAACAGTTCCGTGGCGCTCACCATCGGCCTGATGGAGCTGACGGCCAGTGCGCGCGCTATCCAGGAATTCTCCTTCCAGGTGTTTGAAGCGTTTTCGGCGGCCACGCTGATCTACGTAGTGGCGAACATCATCGTGGTGGCGGGCATGGCGCTGCTGGAACGCCGGCTGGCGCTGCCCGGCACGCTGGGCGAAGGAGGGCGCTGATGCTGTCCTCCTTCGATTTCGACGTCATTGCGAGGTCGTGGCCCTATCTGTTCAAGACGGGAATGGTATTCACGCTGGAGCTGACGGTGCTGTCCATGCTGGGCGGCGTGGCGCTGGGCACCTTGCTGGCGCTGGGGCGCCTGTCCAGCTTCCGGCCCCTGGCCTTGCTGGCCGCCGGCTATGTGAACCTGATCCGCGCCGTGCCGCTGGTGCTGGTGATCTTCTGGTTCTACTTCCTCGTGCCTTATGTGGCGGCCTGGGTTCTCGGCGCGCAGGAGCCGGTGAAGGTCGGCACCTTCTGGTCGGCGCTGATCACCTTCACGCTGTTCCAGGCGGCCTACTATTGCGAGATCATGCGCGGCGGCATTCAGGCGATTCCGAAGGGGCAGGTGTACGCGGCGCAGGCGCTGGGCATGGGCTACTGGCAGACGATGCACCACATCGTGCTGCCGCAGGCGTTCCGCAACATGCTGCCGGTGCTGCTGACGCAGACCATCGTGCTGTTCCAGGACGTGTCGCTGGTGTATGTGCTGTCCGTGCCGGACTTCGTCGGCGCCGCCAGCAAGATCGCCCAGCGCGACGGGCGCCTGGTGGAGATGTACCTGTTCGTAGCCGTGGTCTACTTCATCCTGTGCTGCCTGCTGTCGTGGATGGTGCGCATGCTGCAGCGCCGCGTGGCGATCGTGCGATAACGAAAGCCATTCCATGGCCACGCTTTCGTTACTACGTAGATGCCGGTTCAACCCTTTCGCGGGCGCGCTACTTGGAGTTACCATGCGTCGCATGAAAATGACACTGATCGCAAGCGCCCTGCTGGCGCTGGGCTCCGCCGCGGCGGCAGCCGAACGCATGGCGGCCGACGTCGCACTGACCAAGGCCACGATTATCGATGTTGCCGCCGGACGCCTCGTGCAAGGCAAGACCGTGCTGCTGAAGGGCGACACTATCCTCGCGGTGGTGGACGACAAGGCGCTGAAGAATTACGCGCCGAAGCAAACCTATAAGCTGAAGGGCAAATACCTGATGCCCGGCCTGTGGGATACCCACGTCCACTTCGGCGGCGGCCCGGCACTGATCGAAGAGAACAAGCAGCTGTTGCCGCTGTATCTTGCGCACGGCATCACCACCGTGCGCGACTGCGCCGGCGATTTGTCCGATACCGTGCTGGCCTGGCGCGAACAGATCAACAAGGGCGAACTGGAAGGTCCGACCATCCTGGCGTCCGGCCCCAAGCTGGAAGGCTACAAGCCGCTGTGGAAGGGCACCATCGAAGTCGGCACGCCGGAAGAGGTGAGCAGGGCCCTCGACTACCTGCAGTCGCGCAAGGTGGACTTCGTGAAGATCACCGAGAACACGATGACGCCGCCGATCTTCCTCGAAGCGCTGCGCCAGGCCAGGGAGCGCGGCTTGCGCACTTCCGGCCACGTGCCGGTGCAGCTCACGCTGGACGATATGTTCAAGGCCGGCCTGGGCACGGTCGAACACCAGTCCTACCTGCTGCGCGGCGCCACGCCCCGTGAAGCGGAACTGACGGCCCAAGTGGCAGCCGGCAAGATGACCGGCCGTGAAGCCATGCGCGCCAGCCTGGAAAGTTATGACGAAGCCACGGCCCGCGCCACCTTCCGCCGCATGGCGCAAGCCGGCACCGCCATCGTGCCGACCCTGATCGGCTCCCAGGCCACGGCCTACCTGGACCAGGACGACCACGTTCACGACCCGTACCTGCAGTACATCGGCAAGGGCCTGCGCGCCACCTACGACTGGCGCGTGCAGCGCGCCGCCAAGGACGACAAGGACGCCATCGCCCTGCGCCATGCGCTGTTCGAAAAATCCGCCTCACTGCTGCCGTTGCTGGAACAGGAAGGCGTGAGCATCATCGCCGGCACGGACGCCGGCTTCCTGAACTCCTTCGACTATCCGGGACAGGGCCTGCACGACGAATTGGGCATCTTCGTCAAATACGGCCTCACGCCGCAGCAGGCGCTGAAGGCGGCCGTAATGGCCGGTCCGCGCTTCCTCGGCAAGCAGGAGCGCTACGGCGCCGTGGAGGCGGGCAAATCCGCCGACCTGCTGGTGCTGGACGCCGACCCGCTGCAGGACATCAGCGCCACGCGCAGGATCCGCATGGTGCTGAGCCACGGCAAAGCCTACGACCGGGCGAAGCTGGACGCCATGCTGGCCGACGTGAAGCGCTGGGTCGAGCAGCATCCCGCGCCCGCACAGTAAGGGAAGAGGGCGCCGGAGCGGGTAAAATGTCGGCATCCGAAATTTGAGAGCCGCACATGACCGACTTCGACGCCCCACACAGCCTGACCATCACCCGCCCGGACGACTGGCACTTGCACCTGCGCGACGGCGCGACCATGGCCAGCGTGCTGCCGCATACCGCGCGCCAGTTCGGCCGCGCGATCGTGATGCCAAATCTGAAACCTCCGGTCACCACTGTGGCGCAGGCGCAAGCCTACCGCGAGCGCATCCTGGCGGCGCTGCCGCAGGGCATGTCGTTCGAGCCGCTGATGACGCTCTACCTGACCAACAACACCAACCCGGACGAGATCCGCCGCGCCGCCGAAACCGACTTCGTGCACGCCGTGAAACTGTACCCGGCCGGCGCCACCACCAATTCGGACGCCGGCGTGACCGACCTGGCCAACTGCTACAAGGTGCTGGAAGTGATGCAGGAAGTGGGCATGCCCTTCCTGGTGCACGGCGAAGTCACCGACCAGGATATCGACCTGTTCGACCGCGAAGCCGTCTTCATCGAGCGCATCATGCGCCCGTTGCGCAAGAATTTCCCGGCCCTGAACATCGTGTTCGAGCACATCACCACCAAGGACGCGGCGCAATACGTGGCAGAGGCGGAAGGCCCGATCGCAGCCACCATCACCGCCCACCACCTGCTGTACAACCGCAATGAAATCTTCAAGGGCGGCATCCGTCCCCACTACTACTGCCTGCCCGTGCTGAAGCGCGAAGAGCACCGCCTGGCGCTGGTGACCGCGGCCACCAGCGGCGACGAGCGCTTCTTCCTCGGCACAGACTCCGCGCCGCACGCACAGGGCGCCAAGGAAGCGGCCTGCGGCTGCGCCGGCTGCTACACCGCGCTGCACGCGATGGAGCTGTACACGGAAGCCTTCCAGCGCGCCGGCGCGCTGGACAAGCTGGAAGCCTTCGCCTCCCTGAACGGCCCGGCCTTCTACGGCCTGGAACCGAACCAGGACAAGATCACCCTGAAGCGCGAACAGTGGACCCTGCCGGAATCCCTGCCTTTCGGCGACCAGACCGTGATCCCGCTGAATGCCGGCGAAATCATCAACTGGAAGATGGTTTAAGGGTGTTTGCGGCGATCGACTGGTCCCGCCCGTGGTACGACGCGGTGCGGGAAGCGGCTTCCCGTACCGATCTATCGGGCAGCAGCGTGATCGCATCCTTCTGCGCCCAGGCCGAAGTGCTCGGCCTGCGCAATCACCAGGGCCTGCCGCTGCGCTTCGTGCCCCAGGCCGACCTGCCGGAAGGCACGGCCTACGAGGAATTTATCGGCGCCACCGGCGGCGTGCCGACGCGCGACAACCTGCACGACTTCTTCAACGGCCTGGTATGGCTGACTTTCCCGCTCATCAAGCGCGAACTGAACGCGCTGCAGGCGGCGCAGATTGCGCGCGAGGGCGTTGGCAAGTCGCGCGGCCCGGCGCGTGATGCCGCCACCATCTTTGACGAGAATGCGGCCCTGCTGCTGGTGCGCGACGATGCGGAAGGCGCCGCGCTGGTGGACGCGCTGCGCGGTCACCGCTGGCAGGAGGCGTTCGTCGAGCGCGCCGGCATGTTTGGGCGCGATGCGGAAGTCTGGCTGTTCGGCCACGCGCTGATGGAAAAGCTGGTGGCGCCATATAAGGCGATCACCGCCCACACCCGCGTGCTGATGGCGCCGGACAGCTACTTCGCGCTGCCGCCCCCGGCGCGCCGTGCGTGGATTGACGAGCAGCTTGCGCAGCAGCTGCGCAGCGAAGGCTTGAGCAATGCCGCCTTTACGCCCCTGCCGGTACTGGGAATTCCGGGCTGGTGGCCAGAGCAGGATGCGGGGTTTTACGCCGATACGAGCGTGTTCCGCCCGAAACGCGGGGCTGCGCAGGCTTAAGCGTCCAGGCGCTTGTATTCCGCCTTGGTGCCCAGCAGCAGGCGATATTTCCTGCGGAAGAAGCGGCGCTGCCGGGCCACGCCCTTGGCGATCAGTACAAAGACCAGGGCGCCTCCGCCCAGCAAATTCATGCCGCTGGAATCCGTGCTTTCGTTCGCCGTGCGCGGCGGATCGGTAAGTACATACTCCGGCCGGAACCCGCTCTGCTGGATGCCCGTGTAATAGCTGGTCGGCTGCACGCCGCCGCCGCCAGGCATCAGGTAGCTCAAGTCCTCACCGGGGCGCGGTGCGCTCAGCTGGGCCGGCGGCGGCGCGCTGCGCTGTTCGAATTCTGCCGGTATCGCGCCATCCTCGTCGGGCACGAACATGGGCGCCGCCGTTGCGAACGACGCTGCGCACAGGGCAACGGTGCACAAGAGGGTCGAAATTCTGCGGCGCATGGGGCAATAGAAAAGTGTTGGTAGGCACTTTATATTACCGTTAGTAAATTTTTAATTCAAGCCATCCGTTGCCGCCGCCGGACATTGTTGGATTAAGAGTACACTTCCATTTTTCGTTACAAGGAGAGCAAGCATGGAAAAGCGCATCCGCTGGGGCATTCTCGGCACGGGCAAGATCGCCAAGGCCCTGGCCACGGCCCTGAAGGAGTTGCCCGATGCAGAACTCGCGGCTGTTGCGTCGCGCAGCATTGGTAGCGCTACCGCGTTCGCTGAAGAGTACGGCGCCGCACGCGCCCACGGCAGCTACCAGGCGCTGGCGGATGATCCGGATGTGGACGTGATCTACATCGCCACGCCGCACCCGATGCACCATGAGAACGCCCTGATGTGCCTGCGCGCGGGTAAATCCCTGCTGGTGGAAAAGGCCTTTACCGTGAACCGCCGCGAGGCCGAGGAAATCGTCGCCCTGGCGCGCGAGAAGAAGCTGTTCGTGATGGAAGCCATGTGGTCGCGCTTCCAGCCGGCCATCGTCGAGGCCAAGCGCCTGATCGAGGCGGGCGAGATTGGCGAGATTTCGAATATCCAGGCGGACCTGGGCTTCATGGCGGCTGTCGGCCCAGAGCACCGCCTGTTCAATCCGGAGCTGGGCGGCGGCGCGCTGCTGGATCTGGGCATTTATCCGCTGTCCGTGTCGTGCTTCTTCCTGGGCCGCGTGGCCGAAGTGAAGGCCATGAGCGAGCTGGGGCCGACCGGGGTGGATGTGCAGACCAATTTCGTGCTGCGCCACGTCGATGGCGGCCTGTCCAGCTGCGCCACCAGCCTGAATTCGCGCACGGGCGCCACGCTGACCATCTGCGGCAGCAAGGGCTTCCTGCGCCTGCATAGCCGTTTCCACCACACCGAGAATTTCACCATCGAGCTGAATGACGGCCGCCGCCGCGAAATCCACCTGCCGCGCCTGGGCAATGGCTACCCGCACGAAGCGATGGAAGTGCAGCGCTGCCTGCGCGCCGGCCTGCTGGAAAGCCCGGTGATGCCGCTGGACGAAACCCTGTCGCTGATGGGCGTCATGGACGAAATCCGTGCACAGACCGGTGTCCGTTACGCCGCAGATTGACGCGCGCGCCTCCCGCTGGTGTTAAAAAATTGATATTATCGATTTTCTAATACTCTCGGGAGGTAACATGCAAAAAGCAATTCTCGGCGCTGCCCTCGGCACCGCGCTCTCACTGGCTTCGGCCGCCGCTTCCGCCATCACCATCGGATACACGACGGTTCCGTTCGAAGTCAGCGGCGTGATGCTCGAAGCTGCCGGCCCGTCGGCCCGTTGCCCATCCCAGTTCGGGGGCACGATCACCGGTTTTGGCGACAGCGCCCAGATCGGCCGCCTGTCCTTCGTCGCCACCGACTGCATCACGCCCGCCCCGCCCATCTTCAACTTCAGCAAGGGCCGCTTCATCATCATGACCACCTCCGGCGACCAGATCTACGCCAGCTACAGTGGCCAGATGATCCCTACCGGCGAAGGCGCCCAATACATCTTCACCGGCGCCACCTTCCAGATCACCGGCGGCACCGGCGCCTATATGTTCGCCTCCGGCGGCGGCACGCTCGACGGCAAGGAAGACATGGCCACGGGCCAGGGCACGCTCAAACTGAGTGGCAAAATGTCGTATTGGGTGACCCGATAAGGCTGTCGAAAAACTGCTTTGGCCGAATCTGTCGGGGCCTGTTGTATGCCGCCAAACAGGCCCGCGAAAGGTGTGGTGCCGGACCCGCCATCACGGCCTGGCAAACTAGGGAGTGAATATAAATCCGTTTTGAAATCAATCGCTTAGACGGCCAAATGTGATTGGCACAGTTCTCGCTGAATGGGCTCCGTGGGTGCAATTCCTGCCCCACAAACCACTCAACTTCAGGAGAAGAAAAATGCAAAATTCCATCTGGCGTTTCATGGCAGGCACGGCGCTGTCACTGGTCACTCTGGCATCCCAGGCGGGGACCGTCTACAAGACTGTAAGTCTGGAAGCCAGCGGCGTATTACAGGAAGCAGCCGGACCAGCGGCACGCTGCCCCACCAGGTTCGGTGGCAGCATCACCGGCTTCGGGGATAGCGCCCTGATCGGCCGCCATGCCTTCGTCGCTACCGACTGCATCAAGGCGTCTTATCCGATCTTCGAATCCAGCAGGGGCCAGCTCATCTTGCTGACGACGGCCGGCGATCAGATATTCGTCACCTATAGCGGCCAGATGGTTCCCACCGGCGATGGCGCCAAATATGTCTTCACCGGCGGCACGTTCCAGATCGTTGGCGGCACCGGTCTCTACAAGAACGCCAGCGGCGGCGGCACTCTCGATGGCGCCGAGGACATGGCCACCGGCCAGGGCACGATGAAGATGACCGGCCGCATTTCCTATTTTGCGCCGCGATGAGCTTAAGCATGGCGGCAAGCGATGCAGTAAACTGGCTTTCTTTCCTGCTAAGCTTGTCGCCATGAATTCCTCCGCACGCGCGCTCGACCTGAAAACCATCCTGATTTCCACCGGCGTCGTGCTGACCCTGGCCATGGGCGTGCGGCATGGCTTTGGTTTCTGGATGCAGCCGATTTCGCAGGCGAATGGCTGGAGTCGCGAGACGTTTTCGCTGGCGATGGCCGTGCAGAACCTGCTGTGGGGCGCGTTCGGTCCGTTCGCGGGCATGGTGGCGGACCGGTACGGCACGATGCGCGTGGTGATTGTCGGCGCGCTGTGCTACATGGCCGGGCTGGTGTGGATGGCGACCGTGACGCAGCCTGCCTTGTTCATTCTCGGCTCGGGCGTGCTGGTGGGGCTGGCGCTGGCGTGCACCGGCTTTGGCGCCGTCAGCGGCATCATCGGACGCGCGGCGCCGGCGGAAAAGCGCTCAT
>DASWYX010000324.1:0-7479 GCA_036404755.1 Pseudoduganella sp. | reverse complement strand
CGCTCGTTGACGTCCACCAGCACGTAGTCCGTCACGTCGTGGGCGCGCGCGCCGTCGCGGCTTGCCTTCAGCAGGAACAGCGCATCGAAGCTGGCGTCGGCCGCGGCGCGCATCTTCGCCTGCGCGTCGTTGGCCGCCTGCATGCTGGAGCGCAGCCGCCGGCTTTGCTGGGTCAGCAGGGCGGCGAAAATGAGCACGATCAGCGAGGCGAGGATGGCGGCGCCGAAGTACACGCGGCGCTGGCGCTCGAACTTGGCCATCGCGAATTCGGTGGCGTTGCCGACGACGGCCGTCAGCGAAAAGCGCGGCATGTCGCGGTAGCTGTAGATGCGCGGCACGCTGTCGATGGGGCGCTTCATCAGCAGCTCGTCCGCCGAGCCGTCGGCGGCCGGCTGCGTGACGAAATCGACGGTATCGGTGATGAACAGGCGTTCGTCGACGCGGCCGATGGCCAGCCCGGTATCGCGGCTGACCAGCATCACCAGGCCTTGCGGCTCGATGTGCATGCGGTCGTAGTCCTCCACGAAGTAGGCCGGGTCGATCATCATCAGCACCACGCCGCCAAAGGCGCCGTTCTTGTCGTCCAGGCGGCGCGCGATCTGGATCTGCCACTTCTTCGTGACCGGATCGACCATCGGGTTGGTGACCAGGGCCAGGTCTTCCATGCTGGTGGCCAGCGTCCTGAAAAAAGGCCGGTTGGCAAAATTGACATCGAAATAACCGTTGCGGCTTTCGACCAGGCGGCCATTGGCATTCACCAGCGCAATCGGCAGTTCCAGCCGCGCCGGCATCACCGAATCGAGCAGGCCGCCGCGCCGCGTGAATTCGGCCAGGCGCAGCGCGCCGTCGGTTTCCTCGTATTTGAGCTTGAACAGCTGGGTGGCGTGGTCCGCCTGGCGCAGCAGGTAGCTGGAGTGTTCGGCCAGCGTGCGCGCCAGCGACTGGCTCTGCTGCACCGCTTCGTGGTGGGCGCTGGCTTCTTCCTGCCGCACCTGCCAGATCACCGCCGACCACATCGCCGCCAGCAGGGCCAACGTAAACGACGGCAACAGTATCATGCGATACAGCTTGCGCGAGACACGGCGGGCGTGGGAGAGGAAAGTGCTCAATTTATGGCGGTCTCCAGTGTGCTTATTCTGCCATGGGAATGTGCAAAAAGTAACGAAAAGTGGGCTGTTCGCGATTAGAATAGTCGTTCGTTTTCCGGGGGATTCCACACTTGACCGCACTCACTCTCAGCCTGCCTGCCGCGCGCGCCCTGCACCTGGCCGCCCAGGGCCTGTTGCAAGCCCGGCGCCGCAAGGCGCAAAAGGCCGACGTGCTGGACGCCATCCGCCGCATGGGCGTGCTCCAGATCGACACGATTCACGTGGTGGCGCGCAGTCCCTATCTGGTGTTGTGGAGTCGTTTGGGGGACTATCCCCAGCCCTGGCTGGAGGAACATCTGGCCGAGGGCGCGCTGTTCGAGTACTGGGCGCATGAAGCCTGCTTCGTTCCCATCGAAGACTACCGCCTGATGCGCCACCGGATGGTGGACCCTTCCGCAATGGGCTGGAAGTATAACGAAAAGTGGCTGCGCGAGAAAAGGCAGGAAGTCGATTCCGTGCTGGCCCATATCCGGGCCAACGGCGCCGTGCGTTCCTCGGACTTCGAACGCACGGACGGGCAGGGCGGCGGCTGGTGGGAATGGAAGCCGGAAAAGCGTTCGCTGGAGGTGCTGTTTACCACCGGTGCGCTGATGATCGCGCGCCGCCACAATTTCCAGCGCGTGTACGACCTGGCCGAACGCGTGCTGCCCGACTGGGACGACAGGCAGCTGCCCGGCATGGAGGAAACGCGGCGCGAACTGGCGCTGAAAACCGTGCGTGCGCTCGGTGTGGCGCGCGCCGCCTGGGTGCCGGACTATTACCGCACGAAGCCGCCGCGCCCCGACCTGGATGCGCTGGCCGATGAGGGCCTGCTGCTGCGCGCCCGCGTCGAAGGCTGGAAGGACACCGTCTATATCCACCCCGAGCTGGCGGACCTGGCGCAAAGCGCGGCCGAAGGCGGGCTCTCGGCGACGCTGACCACCATCCTGTCGCCCTTTGATCCGGTGGTGTGGGACCGGCGCCGCGCCCTGGAACTGTTCAATTTCGACTACCGCCTGGAGTGCTACACCCCGGCCGAGAAGCGGCGCTACGGCTACTTCACCCTGCCCATCCTGCGCCGCGGCGCGCTGGTCGGCCGGCTGGACGCCAAGGCGCACCGCCGCACGGGCGTGTTCGAGGTCAAGTCGGTGGCGCTGGAGCCGGGCGTGCGCGTCAGCGAGCGCTTCGTGCGCGAAGTGGCGGGTGCGCTGCAGAAGCTGGCCGGCTGGCATGGCTGCCCGCAAGTGCAGGTGGCGCGCTCCGAACCGGACGATTTCGCCGAGCTGCTGCAGGCGGTGCTGGATGCGCAGGCGGTCGCCGAATGATGCTGGCAGCCGCTCCCCAGTGCATCGTCGGCGCGGACGGCCAGCCCTTGCTGGGCCGCTTCGCCGGCGCCGCCCAATCCTTCGACTGGTACCGCCTGTCGGCGCCGCATGCGCGCGGCGCCCTGTGGCGCCGTTTCCACCACAAGAAATGGCATTACGTGTCCCTGGTCAGCGAGCAGGTGATGGCCGCCGTCGCCATCGTCGACCTGGGCTGGACCAGCACCTGCTTTGCCTATGCCTACGACCGCCGCGACAGCGATATCGTGGCCAACTTCTCGCAGGATGGCTTGCCGGGCCGGCTGTCGGTCGGCGTGGCGGACAATGTGGCAGGCCGCAGCTGGTTCAAGGCGCGCGGCACCACGATAGCGATCGAGGCCATCGAAGGCGGGCGACAGCGCCTGTCCCTGCGCTGCCCCTATCTTGAAATCGATGCCGAATTCGGCCCGCCCATCGGCCCGCTGCTGCTGGCCACGGGCGCGGTGCAGGGCGGGGCGCTGCACGCCACGCAAAAGTCGCCCGGCATGCCCCTGAGCGGCGAGGTGCGCACCTGGCGCGACGAATATGCGCTGGCCGGCGGTGTGGCAAGCTACGACTATTCGAACGGCCTGCTGGCGCGCGAAACGTCGTGGCGCTGGGCTTCCGGGCATAATCTGGAAATGGGCTTCAACCTGCAGGCAGGCTATTTCGGCGCCAATGAAAACGCCCTGTGGCTGGACGGCCAGGTGCTGCCGCTTGGCCCCGCGCATTTCATTTTCGATCCGAAAGACCCGATGGAGCGCTGGCATATCTTCACCGAGGACGACCAGCTGGAACTGTTTTTCACGCCGGAAGGCGCGCGCCGCCAGGACCGTAATATGGTGGTGGCGGCGAGCCGCTATATTCAGCCGATCGGCACGTTCAGCGGCTGGGTGCGCAGCGCGCCGGACGCACCGAAACGCATCGTCACCCAGCTCGCCGGCGTGACGGAGGACCATTACTCGCGCTGGTAAGGCGCGGCGCAGCGCGCGGAAGGGGCAGGCCATGAGCGTCAGGAATGTTGAAAGTCTGTTCGAGCCGTCGTCGGTGGCCATCCTCGGCGCATCGCAGCGCCCGGACCGCATGGGCACCCAGGTCATGAACAATATGGCCGAAAGCGGCTTCGCGGGCGCCATCTGGCCGGTCAATCCGAAATACGAGCAGTTGCTGGGCATACCCTGCTACCCGAAAATAGCGGCCCTGCCGCGCGTGCCGGACCTGGCCATCATCTGCACGCCGCCGGACACGATTCCCGGCCTGATTGCGGACCTGGGCAAGCGCGGCACGCGCGGCGCCATCGTGCTCACGCCCGTATCGGACAGCGTGCGCCAGGCCCTGCTGAAGGCCGCGCGTCCCTATCTGATGCGCATCCTCGGCCCCGGCGGCATCGGCCTGGTGGCGCCGCTGGCGGGCCTGAATGCCAGCGTGGCCCATGTCGGCGCCAAGCCGGGCAAGCTGGCCTTCATTTCGCAATCGGCCACCGTGATGACGGCGGTGCTGGACTGGGCGCGGCGCCAGGGCATCGGCTTTTCGCGCGTGGTGTCGCTGGTGGAAGGCGGCGACATCGACCTGGGCGACATGCTCGATTTCCTGGCCGCGGACGACGATACCAGCGCCATCCTGATGCACATCGAAACGGTGAGCTGCGCGCGCAAGTTCATGTCCGCGGCGCGGCTGGCGGCGCGCGGCAAGCAGGTGGTGGTGCTGAAGGCGGGGCGCGGCGGCGACGATCGCGTGTACGACGCCGTAATCCGCCGCGCCGGCATGCTGCGCGTGTTCTCGTCCTCTGACCTGTTCGATGCGGTGCAGACGCTGGCGCGCGCGCGGCCCACGCGCGGCGAGCGGCTGGCCATCATCTGCAACGGCGCCGGCCCCGGCCAACTGGCGGCCGATGCGCTGGACTGGGTGCACGGCAGCCTGGCGCCGCTGTCGCCCGATACGCTGAAGCGGCTGCAATCGCTGCTGCCGGCGCGGCTGGCCGCCACCAATCCTGTCGACATCGGCGGCGAGGCGGACGGCGAGCGCTACGCGGCCGTGCTGGAAACGCTGCTGAAGGAACCACAGGCCGATGCGCTGCTGGTCGTGCACGGACCTTCTTCCGCCACCGGCAGCACGGAAGTGGCGCAGGCGCTGGCGCCGCTGATCAAGGCCAGCGGACGCAGCGTGTTTGCGAGCTGGCTGGGGGGCGATGCGGTGTCCGGCGCGCGCCAGGTCTTCGCGCAGGCCGAGCTGCCCACCTACGACACGCCGGAAAAAGCCGTGCGCGCCTTCAGCCAGGTCGTGGCCTGGCACCGCAACCAGGCCTTGCTGATCGAAGTGCCGGCGCAGGCGCCGATGGCTTCCGCGCCGGAGCGCCAGGCCGCGCGCGCCGTGGTCGAAGCGGCGCAGGCGCAGGGCTTGCCGCAACTGGTGGGGGAAGATATGCGCGCGGTGCTGGCGGCCTACGGCATCACGCTCGCCGATAGCGCTAACGCCGATTGCGGCGACAGCCAGCAACTGCGCATCGCGATGAATGTGGACCGGGTGTTTGGTCCCGTGATCAGCATCGGGCTGGGCGGCAGCGCGGGCAAGGTGGTGGACGACCGCGCCGTCGGCCTGCCGCCATTGAATATGGTGCTGGCGCGCGAGATGCTCGAACGCACCCGCGTGTCGCGCGCGCTGAAGCCGCACAGCGATGCGGTCTGTCGCATGCTGATCCAGGTCGCCGAACTCGTGGCCGACATCGGCGAAGTCGCCAGCCTTGAAATCAATCCGCTGGTGGCGGGCGAGGGCGGCCTGTCGCCGCGCGCTGCGCGCATTGCGCTTGGGCCGAAGCGGCCCGAGTCGGCGATGGCGATCCGCCCCTATCCGCAGGAGCTGGAAGAGGAGGTGGACTGGCAAGGCACGGCGCTGCTGCTGCGGCCAATACGTCCGGAAGATGCGCCGGCCCATGTGCGCTTCTTTGCGCGCCTGACGCCGGACGATGTGCGCCTGCGCTTCTTTTCGGCGATGAAGGAACTGCCGCCGGCCCAACTGGCGCGCCTCACGCAGATCGACTACGACCGTGCAATGGCCTTCATCGCGACCCAAACCGGTATGGATGGCGAGCCCGAAACCCTGGGCGTGGTGCGCGCCGTGGCGGACCCCGATAATCAGCGCGCGGAATTTGCCATCATCATCCGCTCCGACCTGAAAGGGAAAGGCCTGGGGAACATTTTGTTCCGCAAGCTCGTCGACTATTTTTCCAGCCGCGGCACGCGCGAACTGGTCGGTGAAGCGCTGGCGGAGAATACAGGAATGCAACACTTGATGCGCCGATTCGGCGGAACCGTGACGTCGTCGCGGGAAACTGGTATGGTTGATCTTCGCCTTGAACTACGGGCGAAATCGCCGTAAATTAATTAGCACACCGCCGGTCCATGTTTGATTTTGATCAAGGCGGATCTGTCGGGCTTATTTACACTTGTACTTCCGTTCCGCCAACAGCGTCATTTGGGAGCAAGAATGTTAACGGCCACTTACACACTGGTTGCCCTGTCCGTTGAACAGGCCAACGTGCGCCTAAGCCTGCTATCGTTCCAGAAATACGTGCAATCGACGTTCGTACGCCAGCAAAGTATTACGCTTTCCCAGCTTGAGTACGCATGCGAAACACTGGAGCGTCTTTACCAGGCTTGCCACTGGCGCAAAATAGAGCTGTACCTGATTCCTGCATTACGCGAGGCCACCGAGCAGGCCAATCAATTGCTCGATGAATTGAGCCGCCTGAACCAGAATGCATTGGCGATGATCCGCCGCTTGCAGAAGGAACTCGATAGCGCCAATGCGCGCAGCGAGCAACAGGTGACCGAGATTTGCGAGGCAATCGAAGCCTTCTGCGGTGCGCTGTTGCAGCGCCTGGAGAAGGAAGAGAAGGAACTGTTTGCGATGGCGCGCGCCGTCATCAGCGGCGAAGCGTGGTTTGCCATCGCCAACCAGTTCCTCGCTCACGATGCGGAAATGGTGGAAGCGCGCCGCGTGCAGTGCGCCAAGCCGGCATTGCCTCTGAAGGACGGCAGATCCACCGTGGAAGCGCGCCAGGCCCTGGAAGCCTTGCGCGAAGAACCGGAGAATGTCCTGCCCATGCCGGAGCTGCGTTACCACCGTCGCCAGCATTCGGCTCACCGCGCCGCGGCCGAGTAGAGCGGGCCATCGGCTCACCAGCGATGGTGAGCCGTTCTGCCGCCGACAAATAAGCCGGCGCTGCGCTATGATGGTGGTTTTGATCCAGTCATAGCTATCATGTTCGAATTCCTCTTCAAGCGGCCCGGTGACAAGGGCGCCGATGCGCAGGCAGAAGTTCCCGCCCAGAACGGGCAGGACGCTGCCGGCAATGGCGCGCCCAATCCCAACGGCGCCGCCGACCGTCGCAGCGCCCAGGCCGAACTGGCGCGCAGCCTGGCGGGGAATGAAGAGGCAGCCGTCGAATTCATCCTCAACAGCGAATTTGCCGACGTGCGCCTGGCGGCAGCCGAGCACGTGCATTCGCAGCCGGCGCTGGAAAAAGTCCAGCAGGCGATGCGCAACACCGACCGCCGCGTGGCCAAGCTGATGCAGGGCCGCATCGACGCCATCCGCCATCAGCAGGCCGAGCAGCGCCAGGCCGAGGCCTGCATTGCTCAAGCGCAGCGGCTGTTGCAAGACGAAAAGCTGACCCCGAATCAGGTGGCGGATCTGGACCGCCAGTGGAAGGTCATTGCCGCCGCGCCGGAACCGGCCGCGCAATTTGCCGGCATCCGCGAGGCGCTCGGCCACCGGCTGGAAGCGCAGGTCGCTTTGCAGCGCGGCATGATCGATGCGCTGGCAGCGGTGCGTAAGCTGACGTCTTCGGCCGACGCCGCTGCCGCGCTGGCGGAACTGGAGCGTTTTGCAAGCGAGCATGAGGCCCAGCGGGCTTCGCCCGAACTGGCATCGTTGCCGCGCCATTTGCTGAGCGATTTCGAGCAGGCGCTGGGCGAGGCGCGCAGCAAGCTGACGCCGAAGCAGGCGGCGCC
>DASWYX010000323.1:0-18363 GCA_036404755.1 Pseudoduganella sp. | reverse complement strand
AATATGGACGCGCACTTCGGCGAGTCCGTTACGGACCTGTCGAAAATGCAGATCCTGAATCCGGGCGCCGAACGCAATGCCGCCGTCCCTTCGGGCATGGACGGCAGGGCCGCCAATTCGGCCTACGAGCAATACCAGAAGTCGTTCAAGGCGCCGGAACCGAAGACCAACGTCTTCACGATCGGCGTAGGACGTTAAGAGGCCACTTCGGAGGTCATCATGAAACCGCTCAATCACCCACCCAGCCTTCGCCAGCGCGGCGCCATCGCCGTGCTGACGGGCATACTGCTCATCTTCGTTTTTGTACCGCTTGGCGGGCTGGTGGTTGATCTTGGTCACCTGTACATCGCAAAGGCGGAGCTGCAGAACGCCGCCGACGCCGCCGCCCTCGCCGCCGCAAAAGACTTGAACAACAAGGCCGATGGCATCGACGCCGCCATCGTTTCCGGCCAGGCCGTGGGCGCCAAGCATAAATACGACTTCACGACCTCGCTATCCTTGCAGGCCTCCGACTTCTGGTTTGCCACGACGCCGGACGGCCCCTGGAACACGCAGGCGCAAGCGAAGGCCGCACCGGCCGGCATGACCTTCGTCAAGGTAGACACCGGCGCGAAGACCATGCCAACCATCCTGATGGGCGCAGCCGGCATTGCCTCAACCGCCACGCAGGGTGTGGCCGTGGCCGGCCGCTACGTGACCGTGGTAACGCCCATCGGTATCTGTGCCGCAGATCCGGCGCACCGTACCGCCGAATACACCTATCCCTCCGGCCTGAAGGAGCTGGTCGAATTCGGCTTCCGCCGGGGCGTTGGCTACAACCTGTTCGAACTGGGCTCGCTAGGCGGCGCTACCTACGACCCTTACCTGATTAACCCGGTCGATACTCCGCCCTCATGCGATGCTTCGAACTCCTCGGCCAACTCCACTGCGCCCTTTATCTGCAACGGCAACAGCGCGGTCATTACCCTGGGCAGCGGCCCGGTCAACACGAATACCGGTATGACCGCGTCCATCGAGAAGGCCCTCAATTCACGCTTCGACGACTTCTCGGGCGGTTCGAAATGCGACCCGGTCCAGGCGCCGCCGGACATCAATGTCAAGGAGTACCCTTATTCGCCAAGCTCGCCGATCAACTGGCAGGGTGCAGCGCCGACGCAGCAGACCATGTCCACGACCGGCAACCCGCTGGCGCCCCGCTACGCGTTCCCAGCCGAAGGCGTAACCCCGGCGACGCCCGTAACCCGGCTTAGTAATGTGGCGCCGACTTATGGGAATTACGGGGCGCTGTGGGCCTACGGCCCTGCCGTGCGCAGCGACGGCGCCGCCACGCCGGCGGCGGGCGCGCCCATCACCACTGCCGAGGCCAATGCCAACACGCAGATGTACAGCAGCGGCACCGCATTCAATGGCAGCTACCCGACCAGCGTGGGCGCGGGCTTCTCGTCCACCGACTACTCCCCCGCGCCGTACAACCAGGGCTCCGGTTCGCCCTACTTCCAGGCTCCGACGCACACCGGCACCGTCGACCGCCGCATCCTGAACCTGGTGCTGGTCGACTGCCGCACGCCGCCCAGCGGCTCCGCTTCCTGCGGTGTGATGACGGCGGTTGGCATCGGCAGGTTCTTCATGATGCGGAAGGCCGACCTTACCAGCGGTTCGCGCCACCTCGATGTGGAATTCGAGGGGCTGATCGAACCGGTTCCTGACGCAGCGGTCCGTCTTTACAGGTGATGCCATGAGAGAGAGAACCAACCTGCCTTCTCGCCAGCGCGGCAACGCGGTCGTTGAGCTTGCCCTGGTCATCTTTGTGCTGCTGATGCTGCTGGCCGGGATGGTCGAAGTGGGACGCGCCTTCGCCTACTACGAAGCGCTGACCAAGGCCACACGCGACGGCGCCCGCTCCATGTCCGTCGCCGACAAAGCCACGATTTCATCCAGCGCGGTTGCCACAGCGAAGGCGATGGTCAACCAGGCGGCACAGGATTCAAACGTGCCGAACTTCAGCACCAGCCTTGTAACGGTGACCTGCCTGAAGGCCAACTATGTGGCCGACACCTGCACCGACGGCACCGCACCAGTTGGAGTAACTGTCGCCATCAACAATTATGACCTGGTGGTTGGCGGCTGGATCCCATTCCTGATCGGCCCCGCAAGCCGCCACTGGAACTTCGCTCCCAGCACTACCATGCGCTACATGAAATAGGCGAAGGAGACCACCATGCATATCCATCTCCCTGAAACCCTCCGGCGCCGGCAGCGCGGCGTGGTGGCCATTGAATTCGCACTGGTCGGCATGTTCGTGTTCTTCCCTCTGGTACTGATGCTGGTGGACGCGGGCCGGGCCCTGTTTATCTACAACACGATCCAGGAAGTCACGCGCAGCGCGGCACGCGAGGCGAGCATCCGCTGGGTAGACAAGGGCAGCGTAATCAGGAACATCGCCCTGTTCGGGGGCACTTCCGCACCGGGCGCACCTGAAATAACAACAGCAAACATCACGATCGATTACCTGAACGCGACCAGCGACACGCCAATCGCGTCCTTGCCTTCCAGCCCCGGCGACAACATGTCCGCATGTGCAGACGTCGGGCGTGCCAACCAATGCATCGACAGGGTAAAAGTCTCGGTAGTCGGCGTGACGTTCAAAAGCCTGACAGGCATTGCCGACATCACCATGCCTGAATCGACAGTCATTCTGCACGCCGAGAGCATGGGCTTCAACGACTGAGAGGCAGGAGCAAAGCCATGAAGATCACCGCCATCTCCAACAACGACAAGCATCTCTTCGAGATTGCCCGTCTGCTGCGCGACCGCAGTGCCACCGACCATGTGGAGGTCATCTCCGGGCCGATGGATAAGCTGAACACGACCGAGCAAGGCGTGCCGGACCTGGTGCTGCTGGCCCAGCCTATCGTCAACGGCAAGGAATTCGAGCGCATCGAAAGCCTGAGCGCCCAGCATCCGGGCACCGCCATCATCGTGGCCTGCCAGCAGCAGACGCCTGAATTCCTGCTGGCCGCCATGCGCGCCGGCGTGCGCGAAGTGCTGCCGCTGCCGATGGACCAGCACCAGCTGATCGAAGCCGTGCGCCGCATCGACGACAAGCGCGCGAGCGCCGTGCGCAGCCAGGGCAAGGTGCTGGCCTTCGTGTCCTGCAAGGGCGGCAGCGGCGCCACTTTCCTCGCCACCAACCTGGCTTATGCGCTGGCCGCCGCCGAGAACAAGAAGGTAGCGCTGTTCGACCTGAACCTGCAGTTCGGCGACGCTTCGCTGTTCGTTTCCGACCAGCGGCCTGCTTCCAGCCTGGCCCAGGTGGCGCAACAGATCCATCGACTGGACCCGTCCTTCCTCGCCTCCAGCATGGTGCAGGTGACACCCAATTTCGGCGTGCTGGCCGCGCCGGAAGACCCGACTCATGCCAATGAGGTACTGCCAGAGCATATCGACGCCCTGCTCAAGCTGGCGCGCCAGCAGTACGACTTCGTCATCCTGGACATCGGCCGCAACCTCGATGCGATCAGCGTGCGCGCCCTCGACCAGGCGGACATGATTTTCCCGATCCTGCAGGCCACCCTGCCCTATATCCGCGACGGCAAGCGCCTGCTGTCCGTGTTCCGCTCGCTGGGCTACCGGGACGAAAAGATCCATCTCATCGTCAACCGCCACTCAAATTCCGGCGACATCCGCCTGAACGATTGCGAGAAGGCGTATGGCAAGGCCATGTACCGCACCATACCGAACCACTACGAAGCCGCCGCCGCCTCCGTCAACCAGGGCGTGCCGGTGCTGCAGCTGGCCCGCAATAGCGCCGTATCGAAAGCCTTGCAGGAAATGGCGCGCCAGCTGGCCGGCGAGCCCGAGTCGGAGCAGCGCGGCTGGCTGTCACGGATATTGCAGCGCAACTGATTGCGCAACAAGGGAAACACCAGGGAGAGAACCATGCAAAATACAGCACACAGCCTCCGCAACCGGCTCGGCGCCGGCGCCAGCGGCAATATCGCGCCCCTGCACGGCGACAGCATCGACAACCGCGCCTACCAGCAGCTGAAGCACCGCATCCACCAGACCCTGCTCGACCGGGTGGACCTGGAAGGCATGCAGCGCCTGACCCAGGACCAGATCCGCGACGAATTGCGCATCCTCGTCGAGCGCCTGCTGGAAGAGAATATGGTGGTCATCAACGACACCGAGCGCCGCAACCTCACGCGCGACATCCAGTACGAGGTGCTCGGCTTCGGTCCCCTTGAGCCGCTGCTGTCCGACCCGAATATCTCGGACATCCTGGTCAACACCGCGCACCAGGTCTTTGTCGAACGCCGCGGGCGCCTGGAACTGACCTCGGTCACCTTCAACGATGACGCCCACCTGATGAAGATCATCGACAAGATCGTCTCGCGCGTGGGCCGCCGCATCGACGAATCCAGCCCCATGGTCGATGCCCGCCTGCCGGACGGCTCGCGCGTCAACGCCATCATCCCGCCGCTGGCCATCGATGGCCCCATCCTCTCGATCCGCCGTTTCTCGGCCGATCCGCTGGGCTTCAATGAGCTGATCAGCTTTAACAGCATGACCGAAGCGATGTCCACCATCCTGCAGGCGCTGGGCAAGGCGGAGGTCAACATCCTGATCTCCGGCGGTACCGGTTCCGGCAAAACGACGATGCTGAACGCCATCTCGCGCTATATCAACCATAGCGAGCGCGTAGTGACCATCGAAGACGCGGCCGAACTGCAGCTGCAGCAGCCGCACGTGGTGCGCCTGGAAACCCGTCCGCCCAATATCGAAGGCAAGGGCGAAGTCACGCAGCGCGCCCTGGTGCGCAATGCACTGCGCATGCGCCCCGACCGCATCATCCTGGGCGAGGTGCGCGGCGCCGAGGCGCTGGACATGCTGCAGGCGATGAACACCGGCCACGAAGGATCGATGGCCACCATCCACGCCAACACGCCGCGCGACGCCCTGACCCGCCTGGAAAACATGATCAGCATGGGCGCCGCCGGCTTGCCGGTAAAGGCCATGCGCCAGCAGATCAGCTCCGCCATCGGCGTCGTCGTGCAGGTGGCGCGCCTGACGGACGGCAAGCGCAAGCTGATGTCGATTTCGGAGGTCACCGGCATGGAGGGCGAGATGATCACCATGCAGGAAATCATGTGCTTCAAGCAGACCGGCCTGGGTGAGGATGGCTCCGTGGAGGGCCACTTCAGCGCCACCGGGGTGCGCCCGCGCTTTGCAGAGCGCCTGCGCGCCTTCGGCGTCACGCTTCCGGACGAGATCTTCGTCCCCTCGATGCCAAAACGGGGCTGAGCCATGGACTACCTCTACTATATAAGCGGCATCCTGGTCTTCCTGGCGGTGGTGCTTGCCATCGAGGGCGCCTACATGCTGTGGAACGCCAAGAAAGGTCCGGAAGCCGAACGTGTGGCACGGCGCCTGCGCCTGATGTCGGCCGGCGCCCATGGCGGTACGCGTGGCAGCTCGATGATCAAGCAGCGACTGCTGAGCGAAACGCCGGTCATGCAGCGGCTGCTGCTCAAGCTTCCACGCGTTTCCTCGCTGGACCGGGTGCTGGAGCAATCGGGTTTGTCCTGGAGCGTGTCCGACCTGATCGTCTACAGCCTGGTCTCCGCGGCCGTGGCGGCCGGTACCTGCCTGTGGCTGGGCTTACCCATCCTCGTCGTGTTCGCGGCCGCCGGCTTCGCCATCGACCTTCCCCTGCTTTGCGTGCGCCGCGCGAAAAACAAGCGGCTGAACAAGATCGACTCGCAACTGGCCGACGCCCTGGACCTGATCGGCCGTGCACTGCGTGCAGGCCACGCCTTCCCGACCGCGCTGAAGATGGTCGGCGACGAGATGCGCGATCCGATCGCCGATGAATTCCGCATCGTGTTCGATGAAGTCAACTTTGGCATCTCGATGTCCGAAGCGCTGATGAACCTGGCTACCCGCGTGCCCAGCACCGACGTGCGCTACTTCGTGATCGCAGTGCTGATCCAGCGCGAGACAGGCGGCAATCTGGCTGAACTTCTGGGCAATATCAGCAACATCATCCGCGAGCGCATGAAGCTGCTCGGCCAGGTGCGCGTTCTGTCCGCAGAGGGCCGCATGTCGGCCTGGGTGCTTGGCCTGCTGCCCTTTGGCGCCGCCATGGTGATCCAGATAGGCAATCCGAACTTCCTGAAGGTGCTGTACACAGACCCCGCCGGCCAGAAGATGATCATGGTCGCTCTGTTCATGATGGCTTGTGGCGTATTCGTCATGCGCCGCATTATCAAGATTCGCGTGTAAGGGAGGCAGCCATGGGCATGATGCAGATAGCATTCCTCGCGCTGATTTTCGCCGCCGTCTTCGGCATGGCATATGCGCTCATGAGCCGTTTTTCGGCCGATCCGGTTCAGGAGCGGCTGCAGTCGGTATCGGAAACGCCAGGCCGCGGGCGGCGTGACAGCAAAGAGAAATCCACGGCCAGGCTAGCCAAGCTGGCGCGCATCACGGCGCCGCTCGCCAAACTGTCCGGCGAAGGTGAAGACTGGGAGCATTCAGCGCTGCGCACGCGCTTTTTCACGGCAGGCTTGCGCCATCCCAGCGCGCCGGTGCTGTTTTTTGCCGCCAAGACGGCGCTGGCAGCAGCCCTGCCGCTGGCCGCAATGATAGGCTTCGCGGCTGGCGACACACGCATGTCCGCCAATGGCACGCTTTTCTGGCTCCTGCTTGCCGCGTCCTTTGGCTACTACCTGCCGAATATCCTTCTTTCCAACCGCATCCAGAAGCGCCAGCGCGACATCTTCGAGTCCTTCCCCGACGCGCTGGACCTGATGACCGTCTGCGTGGAAGCCGGCCTGGCGATGGATGCCGCGCTGCTGCGCGTGGCCGACGAAATCGGCCTGGGAAGCCCCGTCCTGAGCGATGAACTGCATCTGGTCACGCTGGAACTGCGCGCCGGTCTGCCCAAGGAACGCGCCCTGCGCAATCTGGCCCTGCGCACCGGTGTGGAGGACGTGGATGCGCTGGTGGCCATGCTGATCCAGGCCGAGCGTTTCGGTACCAGCATCGCCGACTCGCTGCGCGTGCAGTCCGAGCAGCTGCGCACCCGGCGCCGCCAGCGTGCCGAGGAAGCCGCCGCCAAGATCGCCCTGAAACTGCTGTTCCCACTGATTTTCTTCATCTTCCCCTCACTGCTCGTTGTGCTGATGGGGCCTGCGTTCATCCAGATCTACCGCGTTCTGTTGCCGACCTTCGCCGGCACGACCGGACAATAAAAAGGAGCCCATCATGAAGCTCAAGCCTGTCGTACTGGCCGTCATCGGAGGCGGCCTTCTCCTCCAGGGTTGCGGCGCGCCGCCATCTCGTCCCCTGGCCATGCAGCCGGTGATGCGCGTCAGCCAGGACAACCAGGTCGCCTCCTGGAACCGCCTGGGCCGCTTCCACCATGAGCGCGGCCAGCTGTCGCTCGCGCTCGGCGCCTACGCCCAGTCGCTGTCGCTGGACGCCAACCAGCTCGAAGCGCGCAACGCTGTCGCCGTGATCGAAGCACAACAGGGCGATCTCGAAGCGGCACGCAAGTCGCTCGTTGCGCTGGTCAACGACTTCCCCGCCGAAGCGCAGCCGCACACCAACCTGGGTTATGTGCAGCACCTGATGGGCGACCATGCTTCGGCCGTGCAGACGCTGCGCCGCGCCATGGCGCTGGGCGCCGGCCCCAAGGCCTTCCAGAACCTGCAGCTCGCCGAAGCCGCCCTGCCGCCGAATGACGCACCCGAGATTCGCATTGCCTCCGCCTCCGACGCTCCCGCCGCGGCCGCGACGCGCGACGCAATCGCGTCCCCCGCAGAGGCCCCGCTTGCCGCCGCCTCAGCACCTGCTGCTCCAGCATCCGCCGCCCTCGCGCCCGCGGTCCTTGCCTCCGCCGCCCCCGCAGCGCCCGCGCCGGCTGCACCAGCCCCCGCTGCTCCCGACGTCGTCGCTGCAGATGCCGCCGACTCCAACGCTCCAGCCACCGCAGCAGCCCCGGCGTCCTTTAGCGATACCGCCCCCTCGCCGGCCGTCGCAGCCAAGACGGGTACCGAGCCGGAGCCTCCTGCCTACTCTCCGCGCGCACCAAAGCAGACGATGTCCATCGTCGCTGACGCCCAGCAGATCGCCAGCCGCATGGAATTCGTTCAAGTGTCGCCCAACGTTTTCGAGCTGAAGCAGCGCATCGTGGCTGCCGCCTCCCTAGGCTCCCAGTCGCCGCAACAAGCGCCGGCGCCGGCGGCACAAAAAGCCGCCCTGGCAGCACTCCCGAAAGCAAACAAGGTGCAGATGGCGCGTCTTGAAATCGCCAACGGCAACGGCGTCACCGGCATGGCAAAGCGCTTCCGCAGCCTGCTTGGCCAGATGGGCATCCCCGTCGACCGCCTGAGCAATGACAAGCCTTACCGCCAGGTCACCACGACCATCCAGTACAGCCCCGGCTTCGAAAACCAGGCCGCCAGCCTGCAAAAAGCCCTGCAAGGCAAGGCCGAACTGGCGAGCCGCCAGCTGCAAAGCAGCGACGTCCGCCTGATCCTCGGCAAGGACGCCCAGCAAAGCCTCACCGCCGCCGCTGAAGCCGCCGGCCTGTCGCTGGTCGCAGCAGTCAACAATGCAGAACAAGGAGAAGCGCAATGACCATCAAGATCTCATGGAAGCGCGTGGCCGGCGCAGCCGGCGCCGTGCTGCTGGCCTGCCTGCTCGTCGCCTGCGGCGGCAGCAGCGGCGGCCCGGGCGGCAGCTGCGTCAACGTCGACCCCACGCGCAGCTCCGCGCTGCCCGGCTGCGGCAGCACCACCAGCGCCGGGTCGGGCACGGAAAGCTCCTCCACAGGTCTCACGCTTGACGTGGTCGACAGCACCGGCGCAGCCAGCACCAACCTGATGCCGGACAATCCGTTCACACTGAAGACCGTCCTGAAAAACAGCTCGGGCGCCGCAGTGCCAAACGCCGTCGTGACCTTCTCGACCACCGACAACAGCGGCGTCTTCTCCCCTTCGTCGGGAACAGCGATGACTGATGCGAACGGCGCGGCATCCGTCAAGCTGTCCGCCGGCACGCAAGCAGGCGCTTTCACCGTGACCGCTTCCGCAGGTTCAGGATCGACGGCGGCCAGGTCCAGCAAGAATTACACGGTCAGCTTCCCGGTCCTGACCCTGAGCGACATGCAACTCTCGCCCTCTACCCTGCCAGCCGGCAGCAACGCCAGCGTGACCATCTCCGTGCTAAACAACGGCAAGCCTTACACGCAACCGGTCTCGGTGGCCTTCAACAGCTCTTGCGTCCAGGCGGGCAAGGCGTCGATCGGCACGCCGGTCCTGACGCAAAATGGCACCGCAGTCGCCAGCTACACCGACAAGGGTTGCAACAACTCGGATACACTGACAGCCACAGTCACCCTGCCCAATGCTACGCTGACCAAGTCCGCGGTGCTGACTGTGCTCCCATCTGCTGCGGGCTCGCTTAAATTCGTGGCCGCGCAACCCACCAACATAGCACTCGTCGGCACTGGCGGCGTTGACCGTCCCGAGTCGTCCGTGGTGAGGTTCCAGGTGCTGGACAACAACGGCAACCCAGTGGTTGGCCGTCTGGTGACCTTCGAGTTCGGCGATACCGGGACTACCACCACGACTGGCGGGTTAAAGCTGACCCCAACCTCCGCGACCACTGCGCAAGATGGCACCGTCACAACGGCCGTTGGCGGAGGTACCATTCCGACCTCGATCCGTGTCGTAGCGAAAGTCAGCGGGACCGACCTCTCGACGATTTCCAGCTTGCTCGTCGTATCGAGTGGCGTACCTGACCAGAACCACTTCTCATTGTCGGCCGAAGTCGGCAACTGCGAAGGCTGGAGCTATGACATGGGCTGCACGATCATTCGCGCCATCGTGGGCGATCATTTCAGCAACGCGGTTCCTGATGGAACAGCCGTCAACTTCACCACGGAGGGTGGCGTCATTGAGCCTTCATGCCTGACCGTCGCCGGCACCTGCACGGTGAAGCTGTGGTCTTCCAATCCCCGCCCCGCTGGTGGACGAGCAACAGTGCTGGCCTACGTGCTGGGCGAAGAGACATTCAATGACACCAACGGAAATAATGTCTTCAACGATGGCGAGCCCTATATCGAGAAGAGCCCGGATATTTTCCGCGACGACGATGAGAATGGTGTGTGGAGTCCAGGTGAACCCTGCATCGGCCCGAACCGGACTGGTTCCTGCAATACGCCAGGCAATGGGCGATATGATGGTGTCCTTAACAGGGCATCCAATCGTCAACCTCCGGAAACCTTGTACGTGTCGCAGCAGCTCGTCACGATGTTTTCGACCAGCTTCGCGAACATAACAATCGAACCCGCAGCAATCAGCTGCCCATCCGGCTCGACTGATGTTCGCGTTACGGTCAAGGACCAGAACAATTTGTGGATGCCAGTCGGGACCTTAATTTCGTTCTCTGCACTCTACGGTCAGGTTTCAACGCCAACCATTCCCGCAGGCCAGAAGGTGCCTAGCGTCGCTCTGGCGGTCGGCGCACCCGCAAATGTACCGACCTATGTTGTAACGGTTCCGTGCCAGGCCGGGCAAGGCAGCTTCGTCGTAACGGTAACAACGCCGTTCAATAATGTGACCGTCGGCAAGGCGCCCATCAACTAAGCCTGCCTACCCCAGCTCGCGCTGCAGGAACCGCCAGATTTCCGGTCCCTGCAGCGCGGCGACGTTCAGGCGCATGTAGGTCGACGGCAGCTGGCTGGGGGAGAACAGGCTGCCGGGGGCCAGCAGCAGGCCTTCGGCCATCGCGTGTTCGGTCAGCACATTGGTATCGCGCCCCGCGTTCGCCCAGACGAACATGCCGGCCGGCGGGGCGACTTCCACTTTCAATCCCACTTGCTCCATCTGCCGCACCGCGCGGGCGCGGATCGTGTCCAGGCGGTTGCGCATGCGCTCGACGTGCTTGCGGTACAGGCCTTCCGACAAAATCTTGTACACCACACGCTCGCCGATATCGCTGGTGGTCAGCGTTTGCAGCATCTTGCGGTCGGCCAGGCGCTGCGCCATGTCCGGCGAGGTGGCGATGAATCCCACGCGCAGGTTGGCGGACATCGTCTTCGAGAAGCCGCCGAGATAGATGACGCGCTGCAGCTGGTCCAGTGCGGCGAGGCGCGTGGCGGGTTGCACGCCGCTGCCGGGATGCAGGTCGCAATAGATGTCGTCTTCGACGATGGTGATGTCGTGCTCCTCGGCGATGCGCAGGATCTGGAAAGCCTTGGCGGCGGACAGTGATGTCGAAGAAGGATTGTGCAGCACTGAGTTGATCACGTAGAGACGCGGCTTGTGCAGTGCCGCCAGCTCCGCCAGCCGCGCGATATCGGGGCCATCGGACAGGCGCGGTATGCCGACCACTTTTGCGCCCAGCGCCGCGAAAGAGCCGAACATCAGGAACCAGGCCGGATCGTCGACAAAGATCGTGTCGCCGGGACGCGTGAACTCGCGCGCCACCATGTCCAGCCCCTGGGTCACGCCGGCCGTGGTCACGAACTGCTCCGGCGTGGCGGCGATTTCAAGCTCCGCCAGCTTGTGCTGCAGTTGCTGGCGCAGCGGCAGGAAGCCTTGCGGCACGCCGTAATTCATCAGCAGGCCGCTATGCTGGCGGCTCACGGCGCGCAGGGCGTTGGCGATGGCCGTGCCATCGAGCCAGTCGGCCGGCAGTACGCCTGTACCGGGAGTGTGCTGGTGCGCCATGGGACGGAACATATTCCGCACCAGCCAGACCACGTCCAGTGTCTGCCCGTCCGGGAACGGCGCCGGACCGCGCGGCTCGGAAGACGCATTGATCGTCGACCGCTCGCGGATGAAGAAGCCGGCGCCGCGCCGCGATTCGAGGTAGCCGCGCGCCACCAGCTTGTCGTAGGCCGCCACCACCGTGAACGCGGACACGCCATGCGTGGCCGCGAACTGTCGGATGGACGGCATGCGCGCCCCGCTGCGCAGCACGCGGTCGTCGATGCGTGCGGACACGGTCCGCACGATCTGGTCGATCAGCGATTCGCCCGACTCGCGGGACAGGAGGGCCATCGGCGCCGAACTGCGTGCCGGCCGGGCGGCGGGAGTGAGTGTATCGGTCATATCACCATCACAGTACGTAAATTTATCCGAAAAAGTGTATTGGCTCTGTACTGGTTCTATGCCCTACGATACACCTGTCAACTTACTAAATCCAGTGCCATGAAACTCCCGACAGCCGCCGACATCGCCGCCGCCTCCGAGATCGTGTATTCGGTGATGCAGCCCACGCCTCAGATATCCTGGCCCCTGCTGAACGAGGCGCTCGGCTCGCAAGCCTGGATCAAGCACGAGAACCACACGGCGACATCGGCCTTCAAGGTGCGCGGTGGCCTGGTCTATATGCGCCGCCTGATGGAGCGAGCACCGCAAACGCCGGGCGTGATCACGGCAACGCGCGGCAACCACGGCGTGTCCGTCGCCTACGCAGCCCGCCGTAACGGCCTGAAAGCGACCATCGTTTTCCCGCACGGGAATGGCGCCGAAGTCACGGCGGCCATGCGCTCGTTGGGCGCGGACACGATCGCCCACGGCCACGATTTCCAGGCCAGCCGTGAGCATGCGCTGATGCTGGCCGAGCGCGACGGCCTGCACATGGTCCCGCCCTGCCACGAAGACCTGGTCGCCGGCGTTGCGAGCTACTGGATGGAACTGCTGCGCGCGCAGCCGGACATCGACACGATCTTCGTCCCCATCGGCCAGGGTTCCGGCTTCAGCGCCGCCATCGCAGCGCGCGAAGCGCTTGGCCTCCGCGCCCGCGTGGTGGGCGTCGTTTCGTCCGGCGCTCTGGGCTACCAGCTGTCCTTCCGCGCCGGTGAAGCGATCGAATCGCCGGTCGATACCGTCATTGCCGACGGCATGGCCTGCCGCCGCCCCGATCCTTGCTCCCTGCCTATCGTGCTGCAGCATGCGGACGATGTAATCGATGTCAGCGACGAGGACATCGCGCGCGCCATCCGCCTCTACTACCGCGCCACGCACAATGTCGCCGAAGGCGCGGGCGCTGCGGCGCTGGCGGCCGCGCTAAAGCTGAAGCACGACCCGCGCGTCCAAGGCAGGAAGCTGGGCATCCCGCTCACGGGCGCCAATTTGGATGCGGACATGCTGCGCCGCGTGCTTGCCGAAGAGCCGCTGCGATGAATACTGCTACCGCGTCACTTGGAGTAGCCGACGACACGCGCGGCATGCTGCTTGGTCTTGCCGGCGTCGCTATCTTCAGCCTCACCCTGCCCTTCACGCGCATGGCCGTGGCCGATCTCGATCCCGTCTTCGTTGCCATGGGCCGCGCGGTGGTGGCGGCAATGCTGTCCGCCGCCTGGCTGCTGTGGAAGCGCGCCGCGCTGCCGACAAGCGCCCAGGTCCCGGCCCTGCTGATGGTGGGCGCCGGCTGCGTGATCGGCTTTCCGCTGCTGACGTCCATCGCCATGCGTACCCTGCCCGCCTCGCACGGCGCCGTGCTGGTCGGCGTGCTGCCACTGGCCACGGCCCTGATCTCGGCGCTGCGCGGGCATGAACGGCCGTCGCTCGGCTTCTGGGTCATGGCCCTGCTGGGCAGCGCACTGGTGGTGGGTTTCGCGCTGCGCCAGAGCGGCGGCAGCCTGCATATGGCCGACCTGGCCGTGTTTGCGGCGGTCCTGTGCGCCGGCGCAGGCTATGCGGAAGGGGGACGGCTTTCGCAGGACATGGGCGGCGAACAGGTCATCGCCTGGGGACTGGTGCTGTCGCTGCCGGTGGCGCTGCCGCTCGCGCTGTGGCAGGGCTGGACCGATGCGCCGGCGCTCGCCGCAGCGGGCTGGCGCGCGTGGGGCGGCTTCGCCTATACCTGCGTATTCTCGATGTTCATCGGTTTCTTCTTCTGGTACCGAGGCATGGCGCTGGGCGGCGTGGCGCGGGTGGGCCAGGTCCAGCTGGTGCAACCTTTCCTGTCCCTGCTGGGTGCGGCCCTGCTGCTGGGCGAGCCGCTGCAATCTGAGCATATCCTGTTCGCGCTGGCCGTTATTGCGGTCGTCAGCGCAGGAAAACGCATGAAAGTGCGGCGCTGACCGTCGCTTATTCGGAGGGGCCCAGAGTACAATAGCGGTCTTACCGAACCACTTATCCGGGAAAAAAACATGTCCGTCTACGAAAAACTGAAGTCGCTCGATATCACCCTGGCTCCGCCAGCCGCTCCCGTCGCCGCCTACGTGATGTACGTGCAGACCGGTAACCTGGTGTTCATCTCCGGCCACATCGCCAAGAAGCCGGACGGCACGCCCTGGGTTGGCCAGTTGGGCAAGAATATCGACACGGCCGAAGGCCAGCAGGCCGCGCGCGCCATTGCGATCGACCTGATGGGCACCCTGCAGGAAGCCTGCGGCGGCGACCTGAATCGCGTGAAGCGCATCGTGAAGGTCATGAGCCTGGTGAATTCCACGCCGGATTACACCGAGCAGCACCTGGTCACCAATGGCTGCTCCGAGCTGCTGGGCGAAGTGTTCGGCGACGCCGGCAAGCATGCCCGCTCGGCATTCGGCGTGGCCCAGATCCCGCGCGGCGCGTGCGTCGAGATCGAGTTGATCGCGGAAGTCGCGTAAGCGGATGCACTTCGGATCAAACGATCCGCCCTACGCACTAAGGCGGAACGCCCCGCAGCGATGCGGCGAACTTATTTTATTCAGGCGGCGCCTACCCGGCGGCGTCCATCAAGAGCCGCCACAAGCGCGCTTGTCACAAGGCCAGGCCTGCCCTGTCCCACCTTTGAGAGAACTCTATGAAAATCGAGACACCGAACCCGCTCCAGTGGCACTTCTCCGAACGTGCCATGCAGATGCAAAGCTCCTTCATCCGCGAAATCCTGAAGGTGACCCAGCAGCCTGAAATCATCTCCTTCGCCGGCGGCCTGCCTTCGCCTGCCACCTTCCCGGTCGAAGTGATGCAGAAAGCGTTCGACAAGGTGCTGTCCACCACCGGCAAGACCGCACTGCAATACGGCCCGACAGACGGCTACATGCCGCTGCGCCAGTGGATCGCCGACTCGATTTCCCAGAACGGCGCGCGCATCGCGCCCGAGCAGGTGCTGATGGTATCCGGTTCGCAGCAGGCGCTGGACCTGATCGGCAAGGTGCTGATCGACGAAGGCAGCAAGGTGCTGGTGGAGACCCCGTCCTACCTGGGCGCGCTGCAGGCGTTCTCGGTGTACCGTCCTGAATTCGTGTCCGTTGATACCGACGAACATGGCCTGGTGCCCTCCTCGCTGGACCGCATCGCCGCCGGCGCGCGCCTGCTGTATGCGCTGCCGAACTTCCAGAACCCGACCGGCCGTTCGCTGTCCGTGGAGCGCCGCCAGGAACTGGTGGAGACCTGCGCCCGCCTGAACCTGCCGCTGATCGAGGACGATCCCTACGGCGCCCTGAGCTACAAGGGCCAGCCAAGCCCGAAGATGATCGCCATGAATCCGGACGGCGTGATCTACATGGGTTCCTTCTCCAAGGTGCTGACCCCGGGTATCCGCCTGGGCTACGTCGTGGCGCCGCTGCCGATGGTGCGCCGCCTGGAACTGGCCAAGCAGGCCGCCGACCTGCACACCGCGCAGCTGACCCAGATGGTCGTGCACGAAGTGGTGAAGGATGGCTTCCTGGACCAGCACATCCCGACCATCCGCGAACTGTATGGCAATCAGTGCCAGGCGATGCTGGATGCAATGGCCGAGCATTTCCCTTCGTCCGCCACCTGGACCAAGCCGGAAGGCGGCATGTTCATCTGGGTGAACCTGCCCAAGCAGATCAACGCCATGGAGCTGCTGGATGAAGCGATCAAGAACAAGGTCGCCTTCGTGCCGGGCTCCCCGTTCTACGCCAACGAGCCGGAAACGAACACGCTGCGCCTGTCCTTCGTGACGGTGCCGCCTGAGCGCATCCGCCAGGGCATCGAGATCCTGGGCAAGCTGATCAAGGCCCGCCTGTAAGCCTCCCCGATCGCCGGCCGTCCCGCTGGCCGGCGATATCTGCAATTATCACCGATTGTCACCAATTGTATTAACCGCCGGCAATAGTTGCTTAACTGATAGTATCCCGCCGTCTTATTTCGGCAAAACAAAGCATGATTTTTTACAATTCCTGTTGGCAAGCCGGTATCATCTGGTCACAGACACTATGGACCCTAGGCCAGCATGAATCCAGGCGGTACCAGCTTTACGACGCGGCGGGACGCCGCGATTCTTATCGTCGATGACGCGCCGGACAACCTGAGTGTCCTGCGCAAGCTGATGGTCGAGCAGGGTTACCAGACTTTCGTCGCCAATTCCGGCGAACGGGCGCTGGACATCGCGCGCCGCGTGCTCCCCGACCTGATCCTGCTGGATGTGATCATGCCCGGCATGGATGGTTTCGAGACCTGCCGCCAGCTGAAGGCCAATCCCCTCACCCAGCCTATTCCCGTGCTGTTCATGAGCGCCCGCAACGGCCAGGACGATGTCGTCCAGGGCTTCGAACTGGGCGCCGTCGATTACATCAGCAAGCCGCTGCGCATGGCCGAAGTCTGCGCGCGCGTGCGCACGCAGCTGCAGATCCGCTACGCGACCGAGAGCCAGCAGGAGCAGGCCGAACGCCTGCGCACCATCGTCAACAATATGGCTGAGGGCCTGCTGATCATCGAGCCCGATGGACGCATCCAGTTCACCAACCCGGCTTGCGAGAGCTATCTGGGCTATATGGCGCACGAGCTGGCGGGCAAGTCGATTTCCGACCTGCTGAATCCACTGGTGGCGCAGGAATACCTGGAGTACTTCTCGCGCTATACCGCGTCGCCTGAAACGGCGCACAGCCACGGCACGCGCGAAGTGATCATCCGCCACCGCACGGGCAAGTCCGTGTGCATGGACCTGACCTTGACGCCGATGTTCCTGCGCCAGCCGCTGTTCATCGGACTGCTGCACGATATCACCCACCACAAGATGTCGGAAGACGCGCTGCAGCGCGCGGCCATGATCGACCCGCTGACCAAGATCGCCAACCGGCGCCACTTCGACTCCTTCCTCGAAAAGGAATGGCAGCGTGCGATGCGCAACGGCTCGGCGTTGTCGCTGGTGGTGCTCGATGTGGACCACTTCAAGCTGTATAACGACACGCTGGGCCACGCGGCGGGCGATGTCTGCCTGCAGCAGGTGGCACAGGCCATCAGTACTCACGCCTTGCGCGTAACGGATCTGGCGGCGCGCTACGGCGGCGAGGAATTCGTGCTGCTGTTCGCGGAGACGGAAGCCGATTCCGCCTACCTGTTGGCCGAATCGATCCGCGCCCATGTGGAATCGCTGCAGTTGCCGCATCCGAAGTCGCCCACCTCGGCGTGGATCACGGTCAGCATCGGTGTGGCGACCATGCATCCCCAGCCTGCGGACAATATCGAAACCCTGTTCGTCGCAGCCGACCGCGCCATGTACGTGGCCAAGGAAGGCGGCCGCAACCAGGTCCGCGCCACTCGCCACGACAGCCGAACAGCTATCCGTGCTTAGAGCCTGGCCCCATCCGGGTAGCCGGTGATGTCGGCAATGGCTTCATACATCGGCTGCAGGCGCTTGTACATTTTCAGGTAGACGCGCTTGTACAGCTGGTCGTAAATCTTGCGGTGCGCGGGATCGGGCTGGAAGACGCGGCCGGTGCGCGTCATCGCGGCGATGGCTTCGCTGAAGCTGCTGTGCAAGCCCAGTCCTGCGGCTACCGCGATTGCGGCGCCAAGCCCGGAAGTCTCATAGATGTGGGCGCGCGCCGCCGGCAGGCCGAAGATGTCGGCCGTCAGCTGCATCGCGGCGTCGCTTTGCGAGCCGCCGCCGGCCACGCGCAATTCCGTGATCGGCACGCCGCTGCGCTTTTCGATGCGCTCCTTGCCCTCCCTCAGCGCATAGGCCAGGCCCTCCAGGATGGCGCGGTACATGTGCGCGCGAGTGTGAACGTCGCCGAAGCCGATCATGGCGCCCTTCGCTTCCGGCCCCGGCACCTTGATGCCGGGACTCCAGTAAGGCTGCAGCATCAGGCCCATCGAACCGGGCGGCACGGCATTCACGAGACGGTCGAACAGCGCTTCCGGCGCCATGCCGCGTTCCGTGGCCACGGCCAGTTCGCGGTCGCCGAACTGCTCCTTGAACCAGTTGACCATCCAGTAGCCGCGGAAGATCTGCACCTCCGTGCTGTAGGCGCCCGGAATCGCTGCGGGATAAGGCGGAATGAAGGGCGTGACTTCCACATACTTCGTGCTGGTGGTGTTGATCGTGGCCGTCGTGCCGTAGCTCAGGCAGCCGATGTGCGGCTCCAGGCAGCCGGCGCCG
>DASWYX010000322.1:0-3873 GCA_036404755.1 Pseudoduganella sp. | reverse complement strand
GAGGCACGGCGGATCAATGATCCGCCCTACGCACCTCGATTACGCAAACCGCAACGAAAAACGCCGCGATCATCGCCGCGTTTGAATTACGGGAACGCGTAGGGCGGATCATTGATCCGCCGTGCATGCGGACCGACGGCTTACGCCACGCCCTTCAGCTTGCGCGCAATATCCAGCGCAAAATACGTCAACACCCCATCCGCGCCGGCGCGCTTGAACGCCAGCATCGATTCCATCATCACCTTATCGTGATCCAGCCAGCCGTTCTGGGCGGCGGCCTTGATCATCGCGTATTCGCCGGACACCTGGTAAGCAAAGGTCGGCACCTTGAATTCATCCTTCACGCGGCGCACGATGTCCAGGTAAGGCATGCCGGGCTTGACCATGACCATGTCCGCGCCTTCGGCGATATCCAGCGCCACTTCGCGCAGCGCCTCGTTGGAATTGGCCGGGTCCATCTGGTAAGTGTTCTTGTCGCCCTTGCCGAGGTTCTTGGCCGAGCCCACCGCATCGCGGAAGGGGCCATAGAAGGCCGAAGCGTACTTGGCGGAATAAGCCATGATGCGGGTATGGATGAAGTTCTTCTCCTCCAGCGCGGCGCGCACATAGCCGATGCGGCCATCCATCATGTCCGACGGCGCGACGACGTCCACGCCCGCCTCGGCCTGTGCCAGCGCCTGGCGCACCAGCATCTCGGTGGTCACATCGTTCAGCACATAGCCGTTGTCGTCGATCAGGCCGTCCTGGCCGTGGCTGGTGTACGGGTCCAGCGCCACGTCGGTCAGGATGCCCAGTTCAGGGAAGTTCTTCTTCAGTGCGCGCACGGCGCGCGGCACCAGGCCTTCCGGATTGGTCGCTTCCACGCCGTCCGGCGTTTTCTTCGCCGCATCGATGACGGGGAACAGGGCCAGCACCGGGATGCCCAGGCTCACGCACTCTTCGGCCACCTTCATCAGCAAGTCCACCGACACGCGCTCCACGCCCGGCATCGACAGCACCGGCTCGCGCTGGTTCGTGCCTTCCAGGATGAAGACGGGGTAGATCAGGTCGGAAGCGGTCACCACGTTCTCGCGCATCAGGGCGCGGGAGAAGGGATCGCGGCGCATGCGGCGCATGCGGATGGCTGGGAAGTCAGGCGTAATCATCGTTATTCCGTTTCGGTTGGGGTGGATGCGTCCGCGTCACCGGTGAGGCCGGCCAGTTCTTCGATCTTGGCCGTCGCTTCCTCGATGCCGATGCGCTTGAGCGCGGAAAACAGTTGCACGGTGAAGGGGAATCCTTCGCCGTCTTCGTCCACGTAGGAGTCGAGCTTGGCTTGCGCCTGGCGCAGCACGTTGACGGATTCGTTGCGGTTCAGCTTGTCCGCCTTGGTCAGGATGCAGTGGATCGGCTTGCCGGTCGGCGCGAACCACTCGATCATCTGCTGGTCCAGGTCGGTGAACGGTCGGCGCGCGTCCATCATCAGCACCAGGGCCGCCAGCTGTTCGCGCTGCTGCACATAGTCGCCGAGCAGGCGCTGCCAGTGCAGCTTGGCGTCGCCGGACACTTCCGCGTAGCCATAACCCGGCAAGTCCGCAATCAGGCATTCGATTTCCTCGACCTTGGTCGCATCGTGGCGGTGCATCGCCACGTGGGAGCCGCCGACGGAAAAGAAATTAATGTGCTGGGTGCGGCCCGGCGTTTTGGACGCGAAAGCCAATCCTTTCTGATTACAAAGGATATTAATTGCCGTCGATTTACCGGCATTTGAACGGCCTGCGAAAGCAATTTCGGGCACGGTTGTGCGTGGCAGGTCGCGCAAATGGTTTACGGTCGTGAAAAAGCGGGCTTGCCAGAGTTTGGACATGGGACGGGGCAGAAATTGCAACAAAAGGTGGGAAAAACGCTAGAAAGCTATTGTACAATAAGGGGTTACGAATTGTTGTCATGCGCCACTCTGCCTATTTATGAGGCAATGTGCGATAAAACAATCCTCTACCACTATTATTTACTAGTCTCAGGGTGTCTGAATGAATCGTGCGTTTTCACCATTTGTAAAATCCTTGTTCGTTGCACTGCTGGCTGTTTCTGGTGTGGCATCCGCTTCTGAAGCGCATGCTCCTGCCGCCAAGGTTGATCCGGCAAAGGGCGCAACCCTCTACGGTGATGGTGATTCCGCGCGCGGCCTGCCGGCTTGCGTATCCTGCCACGGCGCTGCCGGCAATTCGACCATTGCCGCCAACCCCAAGCTGGCTGGCCTGCCTGAAGCCTACGTTTATAAGCAATTGGTGGATTTCACTGAACCGTCGCGCAACCAGCCGGTGATGACCACCTACGCCAAGATGCTGACGGACGAAGAGAAAAAGAATATCGCCGCTTACCTGTCCACCCAGACCACCAAGCCGGGCGCTGCCAAGAACAAGGACACCGTCGAGCTGGGCAAGAAGATCTACCGCGGCGGCATCGCCGAGAAGAACGTACCGGCCTGCGCCTCCTGCCACGGTGCTTCCGGCGGCGGCATGCCGGCCCGCTACCCGCGCGTGGGCGGCCAGCACCAGGATTACACGATCGCCCAGCTGAACGGCTTCAAGGCGAAAACCCGCAAGAACAGCGCTGAGATGGCGACCATCGCCTCCCGCCTGTCCGACGACGAGATCAAAGCCGTCGCCGACTACGTGGCTGGCTTGAAGTAATCGATAACCGGCCGCTCCAGGGCGTGCGGCCTGGACGTGAAAAGGGCGGCTGCGTAGGCAGACTGCCCTTTTTTGTTTTATCCTCCTGAAATTTCCGCACATGAGCAACACCCCCAGCACTTCCGGAATCCAGCTGCGCAACAGGCGCGGTCCCGTCGCTGAAATCGTCGAGCTGCTATCGTCGATGCGTTTTGCGATTGCCTTGCTGGCCATGATCGCGATTGCCTCCGTCATCGGCACCGTCATGCAGCAAAACAAGCCCTCCGGCGACTACATCAACCAGTTCGGGCCGTTCTGGGCCGAGGTCTACAGCAAGCTGGGGCTGTATGCGATCTATTCGTCCTGGTGGTTCCTGCTGATCATGGGCGTGCTCTGCGTTTCGACCTCGCTGTGCGTCGTGCACAACACGCCGAAGATGTTGAAGGATATGCGCAGCTGGCGCGAGAAGGTGCGCGAGCAGTCGCTCAATAACTTCCACCACAAGAACCAGTGGGCTTCTGCGCTGACGCGTCCTGCCCTGGCGGCCCAGACCGCCGAACGCCTGCAGCATGCCGGCTACTCGACCAGGGTGGTCGAGAAGGATGGCGCCACCCTGGTGACGGCCAAGCGCGGCGCTGGCAACAAGTTCGGCTATATCTTCGCCCACAGCGCCATCGTCGTGATCTGCGTGGGCGGCATGCTGGATTCGGACGTGCCGATTCGCGTGCAGCAGTGGCTGTTCAACAAGACCGCTTTCAGCGGCAATGGCCTGATCAGCGAAATCCCGGCCAAGCACCGCCTTGGCGTGCACAACCCGACATACCGCGGCAATATCTCGCTGCCGGAAGGCCAGACGGGCAATATCGCCATCCTGCCGCGTCCGGATGGCGTGCTGCTGCAGGACCTGCCGTTCTCGATCCAGCTGAAGAAGTTCGACATCGACTTCTACAGCACCGGCATGCCCAAGCTGTTCGCCAGCGACGTGGTGGTGCGCGCCAATGACACGGGCGAAACCGTGTCCGGCACCATCGAAGTGAACAAGCCGCTGATCTTCAAGGGCGTGGCGATCTACCAGTCCAGCTTCGAGGATGGCGGCAGCAAGCTCAAGCTGACCGGCTTTCCGATGAGCGGGCCGGACGCCAAGCCCTTCCAGATCAGCGGCGAAGTCGGCAGCTCGACCGACCTCAAGCGCGGCGACACGGCCTACTCGGTGGAATGGTCG
>DASWYX010000321.1:0-2128 GCA_036404755.1 Pseudoduganella sp. | reverse complement strand
AGGGGCGCGTAGTCGAGCAGCTGCACGCGCACCTCTTCTTTCGCATCGGCCAGCAGGGCCGGCAGCGTAAGTTCCGAGTCCAGCACGCCGGGCGGGTTGAAGGCGGCGGGGCTGGACAGCAGGACCGCTTCCGGCGCGGACGCCGCCAGCGCCGGAGCAACCGTGGCGAGCGGCGCGGCCGTGGCCAGCACCGCGCCCTTCGCCTGCAGCGGCGCCACGCTTTTGCCTTGTGCGAGGGCGGCTTGCGCAGCCCAATCCTGCTCGAAGATGGCCTGGATTTCGCCCACGATCTTTGGCTCCGTGATGCGCAGCCCCGTTTCGTGGATGTGGGTGAAGGAGCGCCAGTCGAAATTCTGGCTGCCGACAAAGGCGGTGGCGCGGTCCACGATCAGGTACTTGGCGTGGATGATGCCGTTGCCGGTCAGCTTGTTATAGTCCAGCACGCGGAATTCGAGATTCGGGATGGCCTTGATGCGCTCCAGCGTGGCCGCTTCGGAAAGGCCGATGCCCTTCTGGTCCAGCAGGAAGCGGATCTTCACGCCGCGCTTGCCGGCCGCTTCCAGGCGCTCGATCACGCGCTCGAATGGCGCGCCCGGCTTGCTAGCTGCGTAGAACTGGCCGATGGCGATTTCGGTTTTAGCATTGTCGAACAGCTCCGACCACACGGTCACCGGATCGCGCAGGTCGTCGCTATGCAGCGTGGTTTCGACGGGCGCGGTCTGCACCAGTTCGAAACCCGGAATGCGGAAGTCCGCATGGGCGCTGCCGAAAACGGCGGCCAGTGCAGCGGCGAGAATAAAGCGGCGCATAGAAATCCTTTAGTTTACGTGCATGAAGCGCTGTGTTGCGGCATGTTCGCCCACGGGGCGGCGGTCGTTCTCGCGGCGCGCCAGGTACTGCGCCAGCGAGTCCACATCGCGCACGCCCGTCTTGACGCGGTTCGTACCCAGCTTGAAGGTGGTGAAGCCATCGCCGCCGGCGGCAATGAAGCCATTGGCGGCTACGCGGTAACTGTTGCTGTCCTCCACGCGCACGCCGTTCAGCGTCACGCTGTCCGGCACGATGCGCTCGCCCACGGGTTTGCGCGTGTCGTACCGGTAAGTGAAGCCTTCGGAGACTTGCAGCAGGCCGCGCTTGTCCCACTGCGAGCCCATCCACTGCTCCTCCAGCAGCGCGCGGATCTGGGCGCCCGTCATATTCATCACCACCAGCTCGTTCCCGAACGGCAGCACGGCCTGCACATCGCCCATCGTGGCGACATTGCCGGTCTTCGTTTCAAGGTTGGCGCGCACGCCGCCCGTATTCATGAAGGCGATCTGAGCGCCCCATGGACGGGTGGCAAACAGCGTAGCGTCGGCCAGCACCTGGCCCATCGGCGATTCCTCGGAATCCTTCATCAGCTGCTTGTCGATGGTCGAGGCGCCCAAGGCGGCGACCGGCCTCGCCAGCGCGGCATTGCTGCGTTCACGCACGGCAGCGACAAATGCGCGCGCATTCGGTTCGTCGCCGAAACGGCCTGGCTCCATCACCACGTTGCGCGCGCTGACATCGACCAGCGCGCCGGTCTGCTTGTCGACCATCATGCGAATGCGCGACAGCATATGGCCGCCCATCTCCGCCTGCGTCACCACACGGCGATCCACCTTGCACACATAGCCGAAGTGGGAATGGCCGCTGACCACCAGGCGGATGGCCGGATCGAGGCGTTTGACCACATCGACGATATCGCCCGTGAGGTCGTCGCAATATGCGCCCGCTTCGCTTTCATACGCGCGCTTGCCGCCCTGGTGGATCAGCACCACGAACACCGTGGCGCCCTGCTCGCGCAATTGCGGCAGCAGCTTGTTGATGGCCTGCGCTTCGTCCATGATCTGCAGGCCGCCGATGCCGCTGGCGGCAACCAGTTCCGGCAGATCCTTCAGCACTGCGCCGATGAAGGCGACTTTGACGCCCTTCACCTCTTCGATGCTGTAAGCGGGCAGCAGCGGTGCATTGCTGCGCGTATCAATGACATTGGCGGCGAGGTAGCCGAACTTTGCGCCATCGTAGACGGGCGAGTATTTGCAAGCCTTGTCCGGGCGCGGCGAAGCGCAGCCGCCCTTCACCTGGCGCATCAGCTCAACGCGGC
>DASWYX010000320.1:0-7114 GCA_036404755.1 Pseudoduganella sp. | reverse complement strand
TTCAGCCTGGGCGACATCGTGACCACCACGCTGTCCACCGAGAATGGCGAAACCATCCTGCTGCAGCACGACACCTCGCTGCCGCGTCCTTATTCGCTGGGCTTCCGCGTGCAGGGCACGAACGGCCTGTGGATGGACGTGAACCATTCGATCCACGTCGAGGGGCAGAGCAAGCCGCACCAGTGGGATGATTTCCAGCCGTGGCAGGACAAGTACGACCACCCGCTGTGGCGCAAATATGCGACCCAGGCGGAAGGGGCGGGCCACGGTGGCATGGACTATTTCGTGATCCACGCCTTCATCGAAGCGTTGAAGGCGCAGGCGCCGATGCCGATCGATATCTTCGACGCGGTGACCTGGAGCGCGATCACGCCGCTGTCCGAGCAGTCGATTGCCCAGGGCTTCCAGACCCTGGACTTCCCCGACTTCACTAACGGCCAGTGGCGCAAGCGCAAGCCGATCTTCGCCTTCGACGACCGCTATTAGAAGACGTGACGCAGGCCGGCCATCACGCCGTTCTGCGTCTTCCCAACGCCCACCGTGCCGCCCGCATCCAGGGCGACCGCGGAGGCGCCTTCATTCTTCATGGTGCCAATGCCCACGTAAGTCGCGGTGCGCTTGGACAGGAAGTACATCAGGCGCGCCACAGCCATCTTCACGTCCGCATCGCTGTTCTTCGCATTGCGGTAGGCCACCTGCGCATCCAGCACCAGCTGCGGCATGATCGGATGGCTGGCCCCAAGATAGTACAGATTCGATTCGGACAGCCCCGTCGCCGCTTCCGTACGGCGCGCGATCACGCCGCCGGCGACTTTCGTCTGGCCCAGCATGGCCCAGCCGTTCAGCGTGATGCGGCGATCGAAATTTGCGCTGCTGGTCAGGCCGGCCGCGGCGCCAGGGCCGCCATACAGCTTGTCGTAAGACGTGGTGACGCCGAAGCGCTGCTCTTCATAGCCCAGCAGCGCGGTGAACTGGCGGCAGGCCTTCTTGTCCACGGCCAGTTCGCCGCCGCAATTGGTGGCGGACGGGCCGCCGGCTGCGGAGTTGTCGCGGCCGAAGCTCCAGGTGGCGCCGGCCGTGAAGCCGCCAAACTGCCCGAGATAGCCGATGGCGTTGTCGCTGCGCGCATTGGGCAGATACAGGTCGATACTGTTGATCGAGAACAGGTTCGGACCCAGAACGTCGGACTTGAGCGTGGCGAAGTAGGTCATATTCACCTGGCGGCCCAGCGTCAGTGTGCCGTACTTGCTCTTCAGGCCCACGGACGCCTGGCGCCCGAACAGGCGGCCGCCCTGGCCCATCGTGCCGCTGTCCGGTGCGAAGCCATTTTCGAGCGTGAACACGGCTTGCAGGCCGTCGCCCAGGTCCTCCGTGCCGCGGAAGCCGATGCGCGAGGGCAGGGAGCCCGTGAGCGAAGGCATCTTGGTAATCGAATCGCCGGCGGCGTTGACGTTGGTGGTATGGGCGATGGCCGCATCGAACAGGCCATACACGGTTACGTTCTGTGCGGACGCTGCGGATACAGCGATCCCGCCCAGCAGCGCGGCTGCGCTGCAGAGTGCATACTTCATTTTGTCTCCTGGATTATTCTATGGTGGGCTGGTGAATCGAGTATAGGGAGCCGCGGCCCTCATTGAAATTCAATAGATTGTGAGCTGGTATTCGGAGCGGTAATAGCTGGTGCAGGCCTGATGCGCGCCGCCAGCACGATCAGCGCAGTCATCGCGACCAGGGCCGGCACCGCGAGAATGGCGAGGATCACGCTGAAGGGCAGCTGCATGCCGAGCAGCACGCCGCCGACGATGGAGCCGAGAATGCCGCCGAAGCGCCCCACGCCGAGCATCCAGGCGATACCGGTGGCGCGGGCCTGCGTCGGATACAGCGGGGCGGCCAGGGCGGGCAGCGAGGCTTGGGCGCCAGTGACCATGGTGCCGGCCGCGAACACGAGGATGGCAAAGGCCACAACGTTGCCGCCGCTCAGGCTCTGGCCGACGGCGACCAGCAGCACGGCGGCGATCAGGTAGGTGAAGGCCAGCACGCGGGATGGATTGAGGCGGTCCATCAGCCAGCCGCCGACCAGGGTGCCGACGCCACCGCCCAGCGGGAAGAGGGCGGTTAGCATGGCGGCTTTCTCGATGCTGAAGCCAACGTCCTTCATCATCAGCGGCATCCAGCTGGTCAGCAGGTAGAAGATCAGGAGACCCATGAAGTACACGGTCCACAGCATCAGCGTGGGCAGCAGGTAGCGGCCGGACAGGTTTTGCGCCAGCGCGCTCTTTCCGTTGGCAGCTTTGCCGGCGGCCGTCTTGCCGCCGTCGCCGGGAACGAAGGTGGTGACATGGCGCAGGTCCTTGCCGCTGATGCGTTCAAGTACGCTTGCCACTGCGGCCGCCGGATACTGGCGCGCCACCATATAGGCCACGGATTCCGGCAGAACGCGCGCCATCACGGGCAGGAAGACCAGGGGCAGGATACCGCCCAGCAGGAACACGCTCTCCCAGCCATAGTGGGGAATGATGCCCGCAGCGACAAAGCCGCCCGCGGCAGCGCCCAGCGGGAAGCCCACATAGACGGCGTTGACGATGAAGGAGCGGTGGCGCGCCGGCGCCAGTTCGGCCATCAGCGTCACGGCGTTCGGCATGGCGGCGCCGAGGCCAAGCCCGGTGAGGAAACGCAGCACGGCCATGGTCTGGATCGAATCGGTGTAGGCGGTGGCCAGGCTGAAGACAGCGAAGCCCAGCGTGGACACCATGATGACCGGTTTGCGGCCGAAACGGTCGGCGCTGGGGCCTGCGGCCATGGCGCCGAAGGCCAGGCCGAACAGCGCGGCGCTCAGTACCGGCGCCAGCGCGGAGCGTGCCACGCCCCACTTGGCGACCAGCGCCGGGGCGACATAGCCGATGGCGGCGGTATCGAAGCCGTCCAGTGCAAGGATGGTGAAGCAGAGGAACAGGACGACATACTGATACGGCGACATGCGGTTCTGATCGATCAGGGCCTGGACGTTGAGTGTGGTGGGTGATGCGCCTGCAGCGGCGCCAGCGTGGACTTGCATTTGGTGTCTCCTGAAGGATTTATTGTGGTGCTGCTAATCCATACTACGATTGGCACGGCGGGTCGTCTAATACTGATGTAGTCGCGATCCGCAACTTTTAAGGTATGGTCAGAGCTCTTCCTTCACGTGCGCGATACCGCGCGCATCGTAAATGGAATAAATCGTTTTCAGGATGTTGCGTAATTCATCCGACTGGTCCATCAGGCGGACGTTGAAGAGGATGGGCGATACAGCGTGCATGTCCTCGATCTCGCGATAGAGCACGTCGCTGCGCTTCATGCCCTGCAGGCTGTCCGGCACGATGGAAATGCCCTGGCCTGCAGCGACCATGCCGATGGCGATGTGCAGTTCGCGCACTTCCATCACATTCTCGGGGCGCAGCGAGCGTGCGCTGAAGGCTGCCAGCACCTGGTCGGCAAAGCTGGGGCGGGGAGATTTGGGATAGACGATGAGGTTTTCGGGCAGCAGTTCGATCAGCCGGATCGGACGCTCCTGTTCCGCCAGCCGGTGGCCCAGCGGCAGCGCCACGATCAGCCGTTCTTCGCGCAGCAGGATGCGGCGTATCGACGGGTCTTCCAGCACCACGCGGCCGAAACCAACGTCGATGCTGCCGTCCTTCAGGCCGCGCATCTGCTCCATCGTGGTCATTTCATGGAAGGTGATGTGCACGCCCTGGTTGGCCTCGCGGAAGCGCCGCACGATTTCGGGCAGCAATCCATACAGCGTGGACGCGACATAGCCGATGGACAGCGTTTGCCCGATCTTGCCCACGCGCTGGGTCATGGTTTTCATGTCCGCCAGCTTTTCCAGCATGTTCTGGGCGTGGCCCTGGAAGAACTTGCCCGCTTCAGTCAGGCGCAGCGGGCGCGAGCCCTTTTCGAACAGGGGCACGCCCAGTTCCTCTTCCAGCTGCTGGATCTGGCGGCTGAGGGGCGGCTGGGCGATGAAAAGCCGCTGGGCCGCCCGCGTGAAGTTTGTTTCTTCCGCCACGGCCAGGAAATAGCGCAAGTGGCGGATTTCCATCTCACACCCTTTCGATCACCACGGCGATGCCTTGTCCCACGCCGATGCACATGGTACATAGCGCATAGCGCCCGCCGGTATCGCGCAACTGGTAGGCCGCGGTGGTCAGCAAGCGTGCGCCGCTCATGCCGAGCGGATGGCCGAGGGCGATGGCGCCGCCGTTCGGGTTGATGCGCAGATCGTCGTCCTGCAGGCCGAGCGTGCGCGCCACGGCCAGCGCCTGCGCGGCGAAAGCTTCGTTCAGTTCCAGCACGTCCATCTGCGCCAGCGACATGCCCAGCCTCTCCAGCAGCTTGCGCACGGCCGGCACGGGGCCGATGCCCATCAGGTGCGGCTCCACGCCCGCCGTCGCCATGCCGACGATGCGCGCCAGCGGCGTCAGACGGTGACGGGACGCGGCTTCGTCGCTGGCCAGCAGCAGCGCGCAGGCGCCGTCATTGATGCCGGAGGCATTGCCTGCCGTGACGGTACCGGTCGGGCGCACCACGCCGCGCAAGCCCGCCAGCGCTTCCAGCGTGGTGGCGCGCGGGTGCTCGTCGTTCGCGAAAGCCAGCGGATCGCCTTTCTTCTGGGGCAGCATCACCGGCACGATCTCCCGCGCGAACACGCCGGCCTCGATGGCCACGGCGGCCTTGCGCTGGCTGGCGAGGGCGAAGCGGTCCTGGTCCTCGCGGCTGATGCTATAGGCTTCGGCCACGTTCTCCGCTGTTTCCGGCATCGTGTCCACGCCATACATTTCCTTCAGCTTCGGATTGATGAAGCGCCAGCCCATGGTCGTGTCCTGCAGGCTGGCCGCGCGCGAGAACGCGCTGTCCGCCTTGCCCATGACGAAGGGCGCGCGGGTCATCGATTCCACGCCGCCCGCCAGCATCAGCGAAGCCTGGCCGCTGTTGATGGCGCGCGCCGCGCTGCCGACAGCGTCCATGCCCGAACCGCACAGGCGGTTGACCGTGGTGCCAGGCACCGACAGCGGCAGGCCCGCCAGCAGCAGGGACATGCGCGCGACATTGCGGTTATCCTCGCCGGACTGGTTGGCGCAGCCGTAGATCACATCGTCCACCGCTTCCCAGTCGAGTTGCGGATGGCGGCGCAGCAGTTCGCGCAGCGGAATGGCGCCCAGGTCGTCGGCGCGCACGTCCTTCAGGGCGCCGCCGTAGCGGCCGATGGGCGTGCGGACCGCATCGCAGATAAATGCTTCGTTCATGTTTTCTCCTTATTCCCAGAACAGGGTGGCGCCGGTGACTTCCTGCAGTTGGCCGCGGCTCAGGCCTTCGGCCATTTCCACCACGCGCAGGCCGCCGGGGACAACATCCAGCACCGCCAGGTCGGTATAGATGCGGTTGACGCAGCCGATGCCCGTCAGCGGATAAGTGCACTGCGGGACGATCTTGCTTTCGCCGCTCTTGGTCTGGTGTTCCATCATCACGAACACCTGCTTGGCGCCGATGGCCAGGTCCATTGCGCCGCCGACGGCGGGGATGGCGTCCGGCGCGCCGGTGTGCCAGTTGGCCAGGTCGCCTCTGGCCGATACCTGGAAGGCGCCCAGCACGCAGATATCGAGGTGGCCGCCGCGCATCATCGCGAAGGAATCGGCGTGGTCGAAGTAGGCACCGCCGGTTAGCAGCGTCACGGGCTGCTTGCCGGCGTTGATCAGGTCATCGTCCTCCTCGCCTGCGGCAGGCGCGGGACCCATGCCCAGCACGCCGTTCTCGCTGTGCAGGAAGACTTCGCGCTCGGGCGGCAGGTAGTTGGCGACCTTGGTCGGCAGGCCGATGCCGAGGTTGACGTAGGCGCCTTCGGGGATATCCTGCGCCACGCGGGCGGCCATTTGTTCGCGGCTGAAGCGGTTCACAGGCAGCCCTCCTTGACGACGCGTTGTACGAAAATGCCGGGCGTGACGATCACTTCCGGATCGAGTTCGCCCAGCGCGACGATGTCCCTGACCTGGGCGATGGTGACCCTGGCGGCCATCGCCATCACGGGGCCGAAATTGCGCGCCGACTTGCGGTAGACCAGGTTGCCCCAGCGGTCGCCGCGCAGCGCCTTGATCAGCGCAAAGTCGGCATGGATGGGCGATTCCAGCACATAGTTTCGGCCATTGATGACGCGCGTTTCCTTGCCCTCGGCCAGCAGGGTGCCGTAGCCGGTGGGCGAAAAGAAGCCGCCGATGCCGGCGCCGGCGGCGCGGATGCGCTCTGCCAGGTTGCCCTGCGGGGTAAGTTCCAGCTCGATTTCGCCGGCGCGGTACAGCGCGTCGAAATGATGGGAATCGGACTGGCGGGGGAAGGAGCAGATGATCTTGCGCACGCGGCGCGCCTTCAGCAGCGCGGCCAGGCCGGTTTCGCCGTTGCCCGCATTATTGTTGACGATGGTGAGCTCGCGCGCGCCCTGGTCGATCAGGGCGTCGATCAGGGCGGAAGGCATGCCCGCGTTGCCGAAGCCGCCGATCATCACGGTGGCGCCATCGTGAATGTCCGCGACAGCCTGCCGCATTGATTCGAATGTCTTGTTGATCATGACTGGCTTTCTATTGCAGGAAGCTGGACAGCGCCTGGTTGAAGGCGGATGCCGCTTCGATATTGGAAATGTGGGAGGCCGGCAGCACGGACAGGCGCGCGCCGGGAATCCGCTCGTACAGGAAGCGCGCATCCTCCACCGTGGTGACCGGGTCTTCCTCGCCTGCGATCACCAGCGTTGGCAGGGCGATGCGGCGCACGTCGTCGCGCTGGTCGGCGGCGGCGAGAGCGTCGCAGCAGGCGGCGTAGCCTTCGGCGTTGCCGCCGCCCATGGCATCCACCAGCGCGCTGACGACGATCGGCGCGCGTTCTGCGAAGGCTGCCGTGAACCAACGCTGCGGCGCGCTGGCGGCCAGGCCACCGAGCCCGGATTCACGCACGGCGGCGGCGCGCGCCTGCCAGCCTTCGGCGGTGCCGATGCGCGCTGCCGTGTTGGCGATGGCGAGGCGGGCGATGCGTTCCTCGGCGTGCACGCCCAGCCACTGGCCGATGGCGCCGCCCATGGAGATGCCGCAGAAGT
>DASWYX010000319.1:0-1968 GCA_036404755.1 Pseudoduganella sp. | reverse complement strand
ATCCCGACTTATACGCTGGACCAGGACGGCCATCATTTCATCGGAAGCAGAGCACAATGAGCAACGCCACCAGCATCGCCAACATTGCCCTGAAGGGTTATCCGCGCGCGGACGGACGCAAGGGCATCCGCAATGTCGTCGTTGTCGCCTATCTCGTGGAGTGTGCGCATCACGTCGCGCGACTGATCGTCAATGCCTTCCCCGGCCAGGCGGTACACTTGATCGGCTTCCCTGGATGCTACCCGAATGAATATGCGGACACGATCATGCGCCGCGTGCTGACCCACCCGAACGTGGGCGCAGCGCTGCTGGTGTCCCTCGGTTGCGAGAGTTTCGACAAGGCCGGCGTGGCGCAAGCCGTCGCGGACAGCGGCCGGCCGGTCCACACGCTCACTATCCAGGACGTGGGCGGCACCCGCTCGGGCGTGAAGGGCGGCGTGGAATGGGTGCAATGGGCGCTGGAAGACCTGGCCGGGCAGGAACGGGTCCCGATGCGGCCCGATGAACTGATCGTGGCCACGATTTGCGGCGGCTCGGACAGCACCAGCGGCATCACGGCCAATCCCGCCGTCGGCGCGGCGTTCGACCAGCTGATCGCTGCCGGCACCGCCTGCGTGTTCGAGGAGACGGGTGAGCTGGTCGGTTGCGAATTCCACATGAAGCGGCGCGCGGTCACGCCGGAACTGGGCGAGGCGATCGTGCAGACGGTCGAAAAGGCTTCGCGCTACTACACCATCATGGGACACGGCAGTTTCGCGCCAGGCAATGCGGACGGCGGCCTGACGACACAGGAGGAAAAGTCGCTGGGCGCCTATGCCAAGAGCGGCGCCTCGCCGATCAGCGGCATCCTGAAGCCGGGTGACTTGCCGCCCACCGGCGGTCTTTACCTGCTCGACGTGGTGCCGGACGGCGAACCGCGCTTCGGTTTCCCGAATATTTCGGACAATGCCGAAATCGTGGAGCTGATTGCCTGCGGCGCCCACGTCACGTTGTTTACCACTGGGCGCGGCTCGGTGGTCGGATCCGCCATCTCTCCCGTCATCAAGGTGTGCGCGAACCCTGCAACCTATGAGCGCCTGGCCGACGACATGGATGTTAACGCCGGCCGCATCCTGACCGGCCATGCCAGTATCGGCGAAGTTGGCAATGAAATCGTGGAGCTGGTTGCCCGCGTCGCGAACGGCGAGTGCACCCGTTCGGAAGACCTGGGCCACCAGGAATTCATCCTCACTTACAAGCAGTTCGAGCCGATCGGCCCCGGCTGCCTGCCATTGAAGGCGGCCTGACATGGAGCCGGCGAATACAGGGCTCCTGCCGCGCAGCGGCCTCGCGCTGACGAAGCTCGGCCTCGGTTGCGCGCAGCTGGGCGGCTTGTACCAAGCGATGGCGGATGCGGACGCGCATGCGCTGGTCGATGCCGCCTGGGACCTTGGCATCCGCTACTTCGACACGGCGCCGTATTATGGTTTCACGTTGTCCGAGCGGCGCCTGGGTGTGGCGCTGCGCGAGCGGCCGCGCGGCGAGTATGTGATCAGCACCAAGGCCGGCCGCCTGATGAGGCCCGATCCAGGTGTGCAGCCGGGCGAGTGCGGCTGGGCGGAGCCCTTGCCGTTCCGCCCGCACTACGACTATACCTACGACGGCATCCTGCGCTCGCACGAAGACAGCCTGCAGCGCCTTGGACTGGGGCGCGTCGATATCCTGTATGTGCATGACATCGGCCGCGTCACCCATGGCGAGCGGCACGCGCACTATTGGGAACAGTTGACCGATGGCGGCGGCCTGCGTGCGCTCGAAAGGCTGCGCGGGGAGGGCGCCATCAAGGCGTTCGGCCTGGGCGTCAATGAATGGGAAGTGGTGGCGGACGCGCTGGACATCTGCGCGCTCGATTGCGTGCTGCTTGCCGGGCGCTACACCCTGCTGGAGCAGGCTTCGCTGGCGCCCCTGATGGACCGCTGCGCGCGCGAA
>DASWYX010000318.1:0-1670 GCA_036404755.1 Pseudoduganella sp. | reverse complement strand
CAGTGGAACCATGCAAGCAGTACTTGATTCCACCGAACCCAAAAGGAGAACATCATGAAAGCCCTGAAAAACTTCGAAGCCGCCTTCGTTATCGCTGCCGCCCTGGCCATCGTGACCAGCTTCGCCACCGCCAAGACCCCGGCCGTTACGGTCGCCGCAGACCCGGTTGTCGCCGTAGCTGCTGAAAAGATGCCTGTCGTGACCGTGAGCGCCAAGCGCCTGACCGCCGCCGAGAAATCCGCACTGATCTGATGGCGTCGCGCCGGAGGGCGTAAAACTCGTTAGAAGTGGCGTCATCTTGGTACAATTGCTCCTTTCGACATAAGCCGGCAATGCCATGATTGACATCCAACTTCTCCGTAAAGATATTGATACCGTCGCCGCCAGGCTGGCGACCCGCAAGTTCCAGCTGGACGTAGCTGGTTTCAATGCCCTGGAAGGCGAGCGTAAAGCGATCCAGATGCGCACTGAAGAACTGCAAAGCAAGCGCAATTCGCTGTCCAAGCAGATCGGCATGCTGAAGGGTAAAGGGGAAGACACCTCCGCCGTGATGGCCGAAGTGGCTGGACTGGGCGACGAGCTGAAAGCGAATGAAGCAGCGCTTGGCGTTGTGCAGGAAAAGATGTCGGCCTTCCTGCAGGCCGTACCGAACCTGCCGCACGAATCCGTGCCCGCAGGCGTTGATGAAACGGCCAATGTCGAAGTGCGTAAAGTGGGGACCCCGCGCAGCTTCGACTTCGAAGTCAAGGACCACGTTGACGTGGGTGCAGCCCTCGGCCTCGATTTCGACACCGCTACCAAACTGACCGGCTCGCGCTTCTCCGTCATGAAGGGCGGCATCGCACGCCTGCACCGCGCGCTCGCGCAGTTCATGCTCGACACGCACACCGAAAAGCACGGCTACACCGAGTGCTACACGCCGTACATGGTCAACGCCGATTCGCTGCTGGGCACCGGCCAGCTGCCGAAGTTTGAAGCGGACCTGTTCTCGGTGAAGAAGGGCGGCGCGGAAGGCGAGGGCGAGACCCTCTACCTGATCCCGACCTCCGAAGTCTCGCTGACGAATATGGTGCGCGACGAGATTGTGGCCGCCGATGCGCTGCCGATCAAGGTCACCGCGCATACGCCATGCTTCCGTTCCGAAGCCGGCTCCTACGGCCGCGACACGCGCGGCATGATCCGCCAGCACCAGTTCGACAAGGTGGAGCTGGTGCAGGTCGTGCATCCGGAGAAGTCCTACGAAGCGCTGGAAGAGATGGTGGGCCAGGCTGAAACCATCCTGCAGGCACTGGGCCTGCCGTACCGCGTGATGCAGCTGTGCACCGGCGACATGGGCTTCGGCGCAGCCAAGACCTACGACCTCGAAGTGTGGCTGCCGGCGCAGAACACCTACCGCGAGATTTCGTCGCTGTCCAACTGCGAAGCCTTCCAGGCCCGCCGCATGCAGGCGCGCTTCCGCAACGCGCAGGGCAAGCCGGAGCTGGTGCACACGCTGAACGGCTCCGGCCTGGCGGTGGGCCGCACGCTGGTGGCGGTGCTGGAGAACCACCAGCAGGCCGACGGCAGCGTCGTCATTCCGGAAGTGCTGCGTCCGTACATGGGCGGGCTGGAGCGCCTGGTTCCCGCGGCCTGATGCTGCGCGCGGGAGGGGGATGTCACTTCGGTGCAAT
>DASWYX010000317.1:0-6156 GCA_036404755.1 Pseudoduganella sp. | reverse complement strand
CAAGTCAAGGCCAAAATAAAGGCGCAGGTAAGGCCAGTCCTACAAGCCGGCGACCGCTGCGCCGATACGGTCCACCGCGGCCGGCGCGCATCATGGGTTTCACACATTGGAGGGTGAAACCATGACTGACCAGACACGTCCAAGATCAAGACAGAAATCCAACCCGATCGCAGCCGACAGCATGCAGGGCAGGGCGCCGGGTGCGCCACCGATGGACACGCGCAACGAACAGTCGGCGCGGCAGCCCCTGCCGGGAGTGAGCAATGAAGGCACGCGCGGCGGCACCGGCACGCAGCAGACCGGCTGGGGTGCGCGGCAGCAGGCGGTGCGGATGGGCAGCCGTGCGGAAGCGGAACGGAAAGGGGAGTCGCAGCAATCCGGCTACGGCGGAGTAGAGCAGAATCAGCACGACGGCAGCCAGGAGTCGGCCGCCGCCAGCCCCGGCAAGCAGCAGACTGACGAGGCCAAGCCGAAAAACAAACGGCCGCCACGCAGCTGAACTGCGTAGCGGCCGCGGAACCCTGGAATTACAGGGACTTCAGGAAGGCGAACAGGGCGTCGCGGTCAGACTTCGACAGTTGCTCGAAGCGCTGGCGCGAACGCTCAGCCTCGCCACCGTGCCACATGATGGCTTCGGTCAGGTTGCGCGCACGGCCATCGTGCAGGTAGCCGACCTTGGCGCTGTTGCCCATGACCTTGTCGGTATAGCCGATACCCCACAGCGGCGCGGTACGCCACATATTGCCCTTGGCCTGGCCTTCGACGAACTTGTCGGCCAGATCGTCGCCCATATCGTGCAGCAGCAGGTCGGTATATGGCTTGATGGTCTGGTTACGCAGTTCGGCGAACAGGTGACCCGCACCGGTCTTCTGCTCCACGGTGTGGCAGGCCGCGCAGCGCATGCCGTCGAACACCTTGGCGCCCAGGCTGACCTGGGCCGCATCGACCTTCAGCGGCTCCAGCGGAGCGACGCCTTTCGGGAAGCCGCTCGGCAGGCTGCGCTGGGCCGGCACGGCAACCAGCTGCAGGTACTGCGTGATCAGCTTCAGTTCCGAATCGGACACGCCTTTCTGCGCACCAGCCGATGCGCAACCGGCAGGGTCGGTGGCGCAGGAGCGGTTCGGATAGACCGGCGAAGTCACCGCCATGTCCAGCAGCAGGGCGGCCGCAGCCTGGTGGCGCAGCGAAGCCTTGGATGCCTTCCAGCCGAAGCGGCCCAGGCGCACGGCGCCGTTCTCAGGATCGTAGACGTAGTTCGCCACGCCCTTCACCCCGTCCGCGTCCGGAGTCGAACGCACGCGGGCCAGGATGTCCGCTTCGGGAATCGCTTCCAGCAGGCCGGCGCCGAGCATCGGCTGGGCGGCACGCAGGGAGACGGTATCCGGCACAGGACCTTCAAAGGCCAGCTTCGGCTTGCGCAGTTCGACGCTGGTGCCATCGGCCAGTTTCGCGGTGCGGCTGTCGAAGCCCGATACGCGCACGCCGGTGCCCCAGTTCTGCGGCACGCCGGTCGAGGACACGGCATTCATCGCCACCGCCGTACCGTATTGCGGGTGCGGCACCTGGTTGCCGTTGGCGTCGGTCACCGCCACGCGCACGGACATGGAATCCAGGCGCTGGTTGACGGCGATCGGCGCCGGGCTGCGGCCGTTGTTCACGTGGCAGCCGATACAGGCCGACTGGTTGTAGCGCTGGCCCTGCAAGCCGACTGCCGGATCATAGCGGTCGTTGCCCGGCTCGTTGTGCATGCCGGTGGTGAAGTTGGTGTGCACCAGGCGGCGGCCTTCAACGAAGCGCTGCATGTTCTGCATGCCGATATTGTTCTGCGGCTGCTGGAACATGAAATCGCTGTTGTCGGCGTAGTCATAGGACACCGAACCGATACCGCCCTGCAGCGTTTCCGCCGGCAGCGGGGAGTTCATCAGGCGCGGCTGCACGCCATACCATGGACGCAGGCCCGTGCCCACCACATAGGTCCACTCGGCCGAGTAGTAACGGATGCCGCCGTTATCCCCCTTGGCCTGCATGGATTGCGTGGTCGAGAACATCGATGGCGACACTTCGATCACGTCGCCCTGCACCAGTGGCCGCGCATTGATGTGCGTACCGTTCGGGAAACCGTCCGCACCCAGGCCATCCATGCCCGGATATTCCTTGACCAGGATGGAGCAGCCGTTGTTGATGCCGGTCGGCGTATTCAGCTTGCCGTTGGCGGGATAGGCGATCGGATTACAGATCGGCACATTGTCGTCGACCAACTGGCCCGGCGCCATCCAGCCGTAGCCGGTCACGCCCGGCCGGTCGATGGCGCGGAAGAAGGCGATGCCGCCCTTCAGGAAGTCCACCGTGGTGTACTGGTTCACGATCAGCTGCGGCTTGGCCACGCCGGCCACGCGGCTGTTGTCGATGATCTCGACGCCCCAGGTGCGGTTCTTGAAATACTGCGGCACGAAGGTCAGGAAATTGCCCGGACCTTTGTCGACCGGCAGGCCGGTGGCAGGGTCCACGGTCTCGTTCGGGCCATAGCCGACTTCATTCCACTCTTCGCCGCGCTCGCGGCCGTGGCGGGCCATGCCGCGCGCGCCGAAGCGGGTGACGAGGGTGCCGTCCGGCAAGGTGAATTGCAGGGTTTCGATCGGATCGGCGTAGGTCGGCAGGTAAGCCAGGCCGCTGCCGCTGGCCGGGTACTTGAAGGCCGAGGTGGCGTTCGAGGGCAAGGTGTTGTCGCTGCCCGGGCTCTTGAATTCCACTTCGAACAGCGAGTAACCATAGCCGGTGGCGCGCTGCACGCCCTGCAGCTTGATGTAGCGGGCGTTGACGTTGAGGTTGAAGAACTCCTCGGTGCCACCCTGGCCGTTGGTCACGGCGCGGATCTGGTTCCAGGTCTGGCCATCGTCCGACGTCAGCAAGTTGTACTGCTTGCCGTAGGAATTCTCCCAGAGCAGTTTCATGTAGCCGATCTGGGTCTTGGCGCCGAAGTCGAAGGTGATCCAGGCGCCATCTTCGAACGTGCTGCCCCAGCGGGTGTTGGCCTTGCCGTCGATTGCCTGGCCAGCCGTCAGGCCGCCTTCCACAGCGGACGACGTGGCCGCAACCGGTTTGACCAGCACGCCTGGCTGGGTTGGGTCGATCGTTGGAGGCGTCGTCGGATCGGTCTGGGGTGGTGGCGGCGGTACTTCGCCGCCGGAGAAGGCCTGGATCTCGAAGATCGAGTACCCGTAATTGGTCGAGCGCTTGATGCCCTTCATGCGCAGGTAGCGGCCCTGGCCGTTCAGGCCGGTCAGATCCTCGGTGCCGCCGGCGCTATTGTCCACGGTCTTGATCGTGGTCCAGTTGGCGTTGTCGTCGGACACCTGCAGTTCATACGCGATGGCGTGGGCGTTTTCCCAGTCGATGCGCACGCGGTTGATGGTTTCGGACTTGCCGAAATCCAGGGTCAGGAATTCATTGTCGGTGAATCCGCTGCTCCAGCGCGAACGGTCGTCGTGGTCAATGGCGGCTTGCGGACCCAGGTCGCCCCGTTCGGACGAACTGGCCGTGGCGCTGACCGGAGTCAGGGCCACTTCCGACTGCACGATTGCAGCCGCAAGACGCTTCATGCTGCCGCCGATGGACGAAGTGTCTCCTTCGCCACCGCCGCAGGCGGCCAGCAGCACTGCCAGGGCGAGAGGTATGCCCTTGGTTGACAAGCTGCGCAGCTGCCGTGATTTCAATCCATGCCGAATTGGCATCGTTTCCATTTTTTACCTCCCTTGTTTTGGTGCGTTACTTTAACTAGTAGATAGAAAAAAACCACTCGTTCACAAAATGATGATACTCATCATATTTGCTTGCCAATGAAAAGCCGCTTTTCAGGGCGGCTGAACACGGGCGGGCGGCATTCTGCACTACTTTTACTGCTGGCGTCGCTCTGTTGAAACAGGGACGTTTTTCCCGTTTTTATGATGCTCGAGGTGATTCCGTAAATTGCCGTATGGCAATATTCCGGTAACATAGTCCCTGTAACCGCCACAGTCAAGTAAAAAACTGTATCGGCTTGAGCGCGCTCATTCTGCGGCAGGCCGACCGTTTGTGCTGGCGGCCGCAGGTTCTGCCGAATCGAGCTTCGCCATTCCCGGTTTGCGCATAAGATGGGTTCCCAGAGGACGCATCCGAGCATGGATAACAAGGATCACCACAAGCCGGCAGCGGAGCTGGCGGGGGGCGGGCCATTCCCGGAGAACGAACCGGCGCGGACCCTGTCCGAGTACGAAGCTAGCGCGGCCTCGCGGCGGCTTGCGCTGGTCAGCATTGCGCTGTCGGCCGGCATGTTCATGGCGCTGCTGCCGTTTGCGGCCGTGCCGCTCGGCGTTGCGAACTGGTTCATACCCTTGTACCAGCCGGTTGTCGCCGTCAATGACCTCATCACTGCCACGCTGCTGTTCGGCTATCTAAGGCTGACCCGCAAATACGCCTTGCTTGTGCTGGCCTGCGGCTACCTGTACTCGGCCATCATGGCCGTCGTGCATCTGCTGACCTTTCCCGGCGTCTTCGCACCCCAGGGTTTGCTCGGCGCGGGCGCCCAGACCACGGGGTATCTGCATGTGTTCTGGCACTGCGGCCTGCCAGTGGCCGTCATCGTCTATGCGAAGCTGAAGCAGGGCGACGTGGTGCTGCAGAATTTTGCGCTCGACACGGCCAAGGCTGTTTTTGTCACGCTTGCCTGCGCGGCGGCGCTCGCGCTGCTGGCCACGCTCGGCCACGCGCTGCTGCCGCCCATGCTGGCAGATTCGCGCTACGCGGCAGCCTTCAATGTCGGCCGCTACGGGCAATGGGCGCTCACCGCGGCGGCGCTGGCCTATCTGTACACCCGCCGTTCCAGTTCCACGCTGGACCTCTGGCTGCTGGTCGTGCTGGTCGCCTGGTTTTTCGAAATCAGCCTGGTATCGATCTTCAATGCCGGCCGCTGGGACGTGGGCTTCTATGCCGGGCGCGGATATGCGCTGATCGCCAACAGCTTCGTGCTGGTGATGCTGCTGGTGGAGCATGTGAACATGTACCGCGACCTCGCTGAAGCGCAATCGACGGCGCGCGTGGCGCGCAAGCTGGCCGAGACGCGGGAAGTGCTGCGCCTGGCGCTGGTGGCCGGCAGGATGGGCGTGTTCAGCTGGGACCTGCGCAACAACCGCGCCTGGTGGAGCCAGGAACTCGAGCACATGGTCGGCATGGCGCCCGGCAGTCTGCCAGCGGAGCCTGACGCCTTCATGCAGCGTATTTTTGCCGAAGACCATGCAGCCATCAGCGCGGCGCTGCGCGAGTGCATCAGGAACCGGCACGAATGCGATGTCGAATTTCGCATGAAGGATGGGGACGGCGAGCTGCTGTGGGCCTTTGCCCGCGCCGAAGCGGAATACGATGCGCAAGGCCGCGCCGCGACCGTCTTCGGCATCATCGGCGACATCACGGCGCGCAAGCGCAGCGAAGCGGTGGCGGCGGAACTGGAGGCGCAATTCCAGACCATGGCCAATGAGATTCCGCAGATAGCATGGATGTCGCATCCGGACGGCTGGATCTACTGGTTCAACCGCCGTCTGTACGAATACACGGGCCTGAGCCTGGAGCAGGTACAGGGCTGGTCCTGGGAGCAGGCGATCGAACCGACGACACTGCGGGCGGTGCTGCAGCAGTGGCGGCGCTCGCTGGCCACCGGCAATCCCTTCGAAATGGTGCTGCAGATCCGCGGCGCGGACGGTGTGTACCGGCCCTTCCTGACGCGCGCCGTTCCGATGAAGAATCCGGAGGGCCGCATCATCCACTGGTTCGGCACCAATACGGACATCACGGCCCAGAGCGAGGCCGAACAGGCGCTGAAGCGCGCCGACCAGCGCAAGGATGAATTCATTGCGACCCTGGCGCATGAACTCCGCAATCCGCTGGCGCCGATCCGCAGCGCCACCGAGCTGCTGAACCGCTTCACGCAGCTGGCGCCCAATGTGGAACGGGCGATTGCCGTGATCGACCGCCAGTCGCGCCACCTGGCGCGCCTGGTGGAGGACTTGCTGGAAGTCTCGCGCATCACGCAAGGCAAGGTGTCACTGCAGCGCAAGACCGTATCCCTGGTCGATTGCCTGTCCGACGCGCTGCATGCGGTCGACAACGCGCTGAAGGCCGCCGGCC
>DASWYX010000316.1:0-2563 GCA_036404755.1 Pseudoduganella sp. | reverse complement strand
AAGACCGGCATTAACGAGCTGCTGCGGGGCGTTTAAAACCGAAGTTCGGGTCAGACCCAAGAGTCTGACCCCGGTTGGCGACGGCCGCGGGGCGGGGTCTGACCCTTGGGTCTGACCCAGGTGTTTGGTTTAAAAAAGGAGAACGACACGTTATGGCAATGGACCGCCTGTTCCAGCTAATGAAAGAAAAGAATGCCTCGGACATGTTCTTCGCCGTGGGTTCTCCCGTCCACCTCAAGATCAACGGGCTGCTGATTCCGATCAATCAGCAAAAACTTGAACCGGACAACCTGCGCGCCCTGCTGGCCGAAGTCTGCTCTCCCGAGCAGATGGCCGAGCTGGACGAAACCAATGAACTGAACATGGGCATTGGCGTCGCCAATCTGGGCCGCTTCCGTCTTTCCGCCTTCCGCCAGCGCGGCACGATCTCCGCGGTGTTCCGCTTCGTCCCCGCCAGCATCCCGCCGCTGAACGAGCTGCAGCTGCCGCCAGTGCTGGCAGACCTGATCATGGAAAAGCGCGGCCTGGTGCTGCTGGTCGGCGCCACCGGCTCCGGCAAGTCCACCACGATCGCGGCCATGCTCGACCACCGCAACGAACTGCGCTCGGGCCACATCCTCACGCTCGAAGACCCGATCGAATATCTGTTCAAGAACAAGAAATCCATCGTCAACCAGCGCGAAATCGGCGCCGACGCCAAGGACTTCTACACCGCGCTGCGCAACTCCATGCGCCAGGCGCCGGACTGCATCCTGATCGGCGAAATCCGCGACAAGGAAACCATGGCCGCGGCGCTGGCCTATGCCCAGTCGGGCCACCTGGTGCTGGCGACGCTGCACGCCAATAACTCGTACAACGCGCTGAACCGCATCATCTCGTTCTACCCGATCGAGAACCGCCCGGCACTGCTGCAGGACTTGTCCTCGACGGTCAAGGCCATCGTCTCCCAGCGCCTGATCCGCTCCGCCGGCGGCGGCACGCGCACGCCTGCCGTCGAAGTCATGGTCAACACGCGCTACATCGCGGAGCTGATCGAGAAAGGCGAGATCTCGCAGATCAAGGAAGCGCTGGAAAAGTCCCTGTCGCCCGGCTCGCAGTCCTTCGAACAGGCGCTGTACCGCCTGGTGCAGGAAGGCCTGATTTCGCAGGAAGAAGCCCTGGCCAACGCCGACTCGGCCACCAACCTGCTCTGGCTCCTCAACCACGGCCTCGAAGCCAAGCCGACCGACGAAGAAACGCCGGCCGCCGCAGCCGAAACCTCCTTCACCGAGTTCACCCTCAACACCTGACGGCATCCCGGCCGCGTCCCTGCCATGCGGGACGCGGCCGCACCGAAGGCCACGCCCAGCCTGGCGCACCTGCCCCTGATGTATTATTGGCATTCCAGCCACATCCAACGGAATGCCGCCATGTCGACCGCCCTGCCGATTGCAAAGGACACCGCCGCGAAACCGGCGCAAACGCTTGAACTGCTGTCCAACCTGGTCAACCGCCACGGATGCATTACGGGCGCCACAGGCACCGGCAAGACGGTCACGCTGCAGACGATCGCGCAGTCGCTGTCGAACATCGGCGTGCCCGTGTTCATGGCCGACGTGAAAGGCGACCTTTCCGGCCTCGCCAAACCAGGCGCACTGTCGGACAAAATGGCCAAGCGGCTGGAAGCCATCGGCGAGCAAGCGCCCCAATGGTCCGCCTGCCCCACCACTTTCTGGGACGTGTTCGGCGAAAACGGCCATCCGGTCAGGGCCACGATTTCCGACCTTGGCCCCTTGCTGCTGGCGCGCATGCTGAACCTGAACGACACCCAGGAAGGCGTGCTGCAACTGGTTTTCAAGATCGCCGACGATAACGGCCTGCTCCTGCTGGATACCAAAGACCTGCGCGCGATGCTGCAGCACGTCGGCGACAACGCTGCCGACTACAAGACCAGCTACGGCAATATCTCAGCGGCCAGCATCGGCGCCATCCAGCGCGGCCTGCTCGGCATCGAGGAACAGGGCGGCGACAAATTCTTCGGCGAGCCGATGCTCAACATCGATGACCTGATCCAGACCGACGCCCAGGGCAAGGGCGTGGTCAACATCCTCGCCGCGGACAAGCTGATGAACGCGCCCCGTATCTACGCGGTATTCCTGCTGTGGATGCTGTCCGAACTGTTCGAAAACCTGCCCGAAGTCGGCGACCTCGATAAGCCCAAGCTGGTGTTCTTCTTCGACGAAGCCCACCTGCTGTTTGCCGAAGCGCCCAAGGCCCTGCTGCAAAAGATCGAACAGGTCGTGCGTCTGATCCGCTCCAAGGGTGTCGGCGTCTTCTTCATCACCCAGAATCCTCTGGATATTCCGGACACGGTGCTCGGGCAGTTGGGCAACCGCGTCCAGCACGCGCTGCGCGCCTATACGCCGCGCGAACAGCAGGCGGTGCGCACGGCCGCCGACACGTTCCGGCCCAATCCCGATTTCGACTGTGCCACGGCGATCACCAAGCTCGCCACCGGCGAGGCGCTGGTCTCGATGCTGGAGGACAAGGGCGTGCCGGCCATGGTCCAGCGCACGCTGATCCG
>DASWYX010000315.1:0-9786 GCA_036404755.1 Pseudoduganella sp. | reverse complement strand
TGAGCTTCTGGCTTGGCTGCTGCTTTCTTTGCTGCTGGTTTTGCTGCTGCCTTGGCGGTGGCCTTTTTGGCTGCCGGCTTGGCTGCTGCTTTCTTTGCAGCTGGTTTTGCTGCCGGCTTGGCGGCGGCCTTCTTAGCTACTGGCTTGGCTGCAGCTGCCTTCTTGGCGGCTGGCTTGGCTGCCGGCTTGGCGGCGGCCTTCTTGGCAGCTGGCTTAGCAGCTGCTTTCTTTGCGGCCGGCTTGGCGGCTGCGGTGGTCTTCTTAGCTGCAGCTGCTTTAGGAGCAGCTGCCTTCTTTTCTTTCTTAGCGGCGGTAGCCATTTTTATTTCTCCTTCATCTGGGATGGGAAAATTCACGCACAAGATGTAAACCCGTCCGGTCCTGCGGTGGACCAGGCGAATTATTCATCGGCACAAACCCTGTTACGGTTTGCGCTAATGAATTCGGTACCCAGCTGAACTGCTGCACCTCCTCACAAATGCAGCACTTCAGCCATCGAACCCGCCGCCGTTTGATGGGCGACGCGTCAGAAATCTTGTTCGAGATGTGTCGGGCGGGCGTGTACTCAGCTCCATCACCCCATCATCGCGCCACGGTCCTCTTATCAGCGTCAAAGAAAAAACCGCCCGGCCTGAGCTTCGATCAGGCGAGCGGTTTCGCTGAAATCGGTGTGGACTTATGCATACTTATGCGTTTGTGCTTCCCATTATTTTTCGATTTTTGCGGTAACAACACACTCCAAAAAAGAGCGCTTGCAAATTCACGCGTTTTCAAGTTCGTAAAGTACACGAAAACCTTACCGTTGCGCAACCAGCACGATTGATTTTCTCGCTCTTTTTTTGCATTCATCTGCGAGTTGGCGCACATTGAAGCGCGCATCGCATACCCGAACGAGCCTGCATCGAAGCTCTCGCAAGCGCTTCGCGTTTCACCGCGCTTTGCATACGGCCCTTACCTAAAGGCTGTATGCGAAGCAGTGGGATGCGTGATGCGAGCATCGATGGTCCAGCGAAGCGCTACGATCATGGCCGCGACTTTTTTCGTCGTCATTACGCTACATGGCGCGTTAAAGCGCCTCGCACGCTTCATCGCGCAGGTCCGGGCTCGGTGTCCCAACCTTTCATCGCCCACTTCGGGTTCGCATAATACTGGCGGAACAGGCGCGCGTACTCGCCGCGCGCGGCGGCAGTTGCGATGGCTTCGCGCACGCGCTCGCGGTCGGCGGGATCGAGCGACTGCCCGCCCAGGTACATGCCGGCAGCGTGCGGCGGCAGGCCGCGCACGGCGGTCACGCTGATCTTGTCCTGCAGGTCGGCGGCAAGTGCTGCCTCAACGAAAACCGAAGGCGACATCAGCACGGCATCGAAGCGGCGCACGGCCAGCATGCGCGCCGCCGTGTCGGGATCGGGCACCAGCGACACGCGCTGCTTGACCACCGGATCGTTGAGCAAGGCCATGTAAGCTGGACCAAAGTTATAGCCGCGCACTGCACTAAAGGTGGTGCGGCCGCCCGCCAGGTCGCTCATCGTGATCTGTTCCGGCAGGCGCGCACCGGCCGTGATCAACATCGCGCGGGTGTTATATAGATGAATGAAGGTCGCATAACGGTCGCGCTCTTCGCTGCGCGTGCTGTTGTGGACCAGGTCCACCTCGCCCCGTTCGAACATGGCGTGCGCGCGTACGCGCGGCACCACCACGTAGTCGAAGCGGCAGCCGCTCAGGCGCGACACCTGTTCCAGAAATTCCGGGACCACGCCGCTGACCTGCCCCGAAGCAGACACCATAAGCGAGCGGCCCATCGGGCTTGCCGCCACCCTGACCGGGCGCATGCAACCCTCGGCCCGCGCATCGGCAGCTTGTGCGCCCGCCAGCAAGAGGGCCGCCAGCATCGCGCCGGTCCGCGCCCTCGCCTTCCCATCCAGCATCCCACACCCCTATGATCTGTTTTCCGGACAGCATATGCCGCTGTCCGTCCGGATGCAACAGCCGTGCAGTTCAGGCGAGCTTGCGCAGCAGGCTTTCGGGGTCGAGCAGGCAGATGGTGTGGCCTTCACCCAGCTCCAGCACTTCGCCAGACTCCGCTTGCATGCCCTGTTCACCGGGCTTGCGCATCAAGGAGGGCGTGGCGAAGCGCTTGGCATCTTCTACCGTGACGATGTCGCATACGGCGTCGGCGATCAAGCCGAAGCGCTCGTCGCCGCGTTCGATGACCAGCACTTTCTGCTGTCCATCGCCGGCCGCCGGCATGCCGTACAGGCGGCGCAGGTCGACCAGGGTCACGAGCTGCTGGCGCAGGTTGAGGATGCCGTGCACATAGCCGGGCATGCCCGGCGCCTGCGTGATGTCGCCCGTGAGGTCGATGATCTCGCGCACCTGGCGCAGTTCCAGCGCATACAGCTCATCCACGCGGAAGCTCAGGTACACCTTGCGGCCGCCGGCCCTGCGCAGCGCGCCGGCGCCGCCTTCGTCCGGGAACAGGTTGCGGTGGCCCTGGTGCAGTTCGCCGATCTCGGACTGGGAAAAGATGCCTTCGTGGTCGAGCAGGATCACATCGTCCTGGCCCGGCCGCGCCACGCAGCCGGCAAACATGGCGCTGCGCGATTTGCTCAACAGAGGGATCGGCATCACGTCGTCGCTGCCGAAGTGCACGATGCTCTCCACCGCATCGACCAGGAAGCCGATGGTAGCGCCACCGATGCGCGCCACCAGCACGCGCTGATCGTCCTGTGCGCCGCCGCCGGACACGCCGCCGGCCAGCGTAGCGAAATCCAGCACCGCCACCTGGCTGCCGCGGAAGGCCATGCGGCCCAGGCAAAGCTTGCTATTCAATACAGAAGACTGCAGCTCCGGCACGCGGATGATTTCCTGGATGGCCTTCATCTCCAGCGCGAAGCGGGCACCGGCGGCGCGGAAGCTGATCGCGTGGCGGCGCTCGCCCACCGCGCGCAACTGGCGCTGGCGCGCCTCGCTGGCCGGGCCGCGCATGGCCAGCACCTGCGGCACGTTCTCGATGCGCACCAGGCGCTCGACGTCCAGCACCTGGATCAGGCGGCGGCCCTGGTCGAGCAGCACGGCGCCCGCCACCACGCCGGCGCCGCCCTCGGCATAGCGCAGCGTGCTGCGCTGCTCGGGACGCACGCGCAGCACGTCGCCAATCGCATGCACCAGCAGGCCGACCAGCACGTCCTGGTGTTCGATGATGGCAATCTTGTGGCTCGCTTCGCCGGCCGGCGCCGAGGCATCGAACAGGCGCGCAAGATTGACTACCGGGATCACGCTGCCGCGCAGCGTGAACATTCCCTCCAGATAGTAGGGCGCGAGCGGCACGACCGTCATGCGCTCGGGGAAGTTCACCACTTCCCGGATGCACATGGCGGGCAGCGCGAATTCGTCCGTGCCCAAAAGAAAGGAGCCGAACAGCTCCACGGCCGGCTGGCGGGTGGCGGCATCCGGCGCCGCAACGGCGCGCAAGGCTTCCACGCTTACACCACGAAGCCGGCGACCAGCTTGTTCAGGTCGGCGGCGCGCTGGTTCAGGTTGCCGGTGGATGCGGCAATGCTGTCGCAGCTGCCTGCCGATTGCTCGGTGGCTTCGGCGATGTGCTGGATGGCCGCGCTGACTTCGCGCGCCGTCAGCAACTGTTCGCGCGCTTCGCTGGAAATGTCGGCGATGGCCTGGCTGGTCTTGCCCACGCCCTGCACGATCTTGTCGAAGGCTTCGCTGGCCTGGCGCGAGATTTCGCTGCCGGTGTTGACGCGCTTCACGGACTCGTTGATGAGCTTGGAGATTTCCTTAGTGGCCTGCGAGGAGCGCTCGGCCAGCTTGCGCACTTCGTCCGCCACCACCGAGCAGCCCAGGCCATGCTCGCCAGCGCGCGCCGCTTCGATGGCCGCGTTGAAGGCCAGCATATTGGTCTGGTTGGCGATGTCGCTGATCACCTTGACGATTTCGCCGATGTCTTCCGAGGAACGGTTGATCAGGTCCATCGCTTCGATCGAGCGCGCCACGGCCTTGGCGCCCGCCTCCGCTTCATCCTGGGTGCTCTTGGCCAGGTCGTTGGCGCTGGAGGTGTTGCCGGCGATGGCGTCGATCGAGCGGGTCAGGCCATCGACGGCGGCATTCATTTCTTCCACGGTGGCGCCCAGCGCCTGGGCGCTGCTGGCGACGACGCTGGAGCGGCCGGCGATCGCTTCCGCATCGTCGGCAAACGCGGTGGCGGAGGTGACGACTTCGCCGATCACGCCGCGCAGGTCGGCCATCATCTTGGCAATGCCGGCGCCGAGGTGGTCGATCGCTTCATCGCCCTCCTGCTTCAACTGGGTGGTCAGGTCGCCCTTGGCGGCCTTGGCAACGGCGTCCAGCAATTGCTCGATCTTGCGCGCATCCGCTTCGGCCTTGGCTTTCACGCTCTCCTCCATCATCACTTGCTCGGTGATGTCGATGGCGAACTTGACGATCTTGCAGGGCTTGCCGTTCAGGTCGAGGATGGGGTTGTAGGTGGCCTGGATCCAGATCACCTTGCCGCCGTTGCCGATGCGCTTGTAGCGGCCGCTGTCGAATTCGCCCCGGTTCAGCTTTTGCCAGAAGCGCTTGTAGTCGATGCTGTTGGCGTAGTCGGTGTCGCAGAACATGCGGTGCAGCTCGCCCTGGATATCGTCCAGCGAGTAGCCCATCGTGTCGAGGAAGTTGTTGTTGGCGGTGAGGACGTGGCCGCCCATATCGAATTCGATCACGGCCTGGGCCTTGTCGATGGCGCTGACCTTGCCTTCGTATTCGGCGTTGCGCAGCTTGCTGGCGGTGATGTCGGTGGCGAACTTGATGACCTTGTAGGGACGGCCGTCGGCATCGAACACCGGGTTGTAGGAGGCGTTGATCCAGATTTCGCGGCCGCCCTTGCCGATGCGCTTGTAATCGCCCTGCTCGAAGTGGCCGGCGCGCAGGCGCTCCCAGAACTGGCGGTAGCCTTCGCTGGCGGCCAGCGACGGTTCGCAGAACATCGAATGGTGCTTGCCCTGCACTTCTTCCAGCGTGTAGCCGACAGCCTTCAGGAAGTTGTCGTTGGCGTGCAGGATGGTGCCGTCCAGCTGGAACTCGATCAGGGCCTGGACCCGGTTCAGTGCGGTGTTGATGGCCTGAAGCTCGAGTTCCTGCAGCTGGCTTTCGTGGGTGGCTGGGCTGTTCATTTTGAGAATTTCCTTATGGGGGCGTAGGATGTTTCCTACCGGAATCTCAAGTATAGTCAGCGTGCACTGCCGCAAACTCACCAATTATCACAAGGCGTGAAAACGTTGTCTATAGCCAACGATAATTAATACTTAGATATTGATAGCCTGGGCGCGGCGGCGAACATGCGACGTCCGGACTGGCGGCGCCGGCCGGCGGAGTAGCGGCGGGCGGAATGCAAAAAGGGCCGGGTCCCTCGCAGGACCCGGCCCTTTTCAGGCAGGACGGGAAATCAGTCCCAGCTCAGCGCGCCGCCGGTCTGGTACTCGGTAACGCGGGTTTCGAAGAAGTTGCGTTCCTTCTTCAGGTCGATCATTTCGGACATCCATGGGAATGGATTCTCGTCCTGGTCGAACAGCTGCTCGAGGCCGATCTGGACGGCGCGGCGGTTGGCGATGAAGCGCAGGTAGCCTTTGAACATGGCGGCGTTCAGGCCCAGCACGCCACGCGGCATGGTGTCTTCGGCGTAGCGGTATTCCAGCTCGACGGCTTGCAGGAACAGCTGCTTGATCTCTTCCTTGAAGGCCGGGGTCCACAGTTGCGGGTTTTCCAGCTTGATGGTGTTGATCAGGTCGATGCCGAAGTTGCAGTGCATCGATTCGTCGCGCAGGATGTACTGGTACTGCTCGGCAGCGCCCATCATCTTGTTCTGGCGGCCCAGCGCCAGGATCTGGGTGAAGCCGACGTAGAAGAACAGGCCTTCCATCAGGCAGGCGAACACGATCAGGGACTTCAGCAGTTGCTGGTCGCTCTCGATGGTGCCGGTCTTGAACGCTGGGTCGGTCAGGACGTTGATGAACGGGATCAGGAACTGGTCCTTGTCGCGGATCGACGCCACTTCGTTGTAGGCGTTGAAGATCTCTTTCTCGTCCAGGCCCAACGATTCCACGATGTACTGGTACGCGTGGGTGTGAATGGCTTCCCCGAAGGCCTGGCGCAGCAGGTACTGGCGGCACTCAGGCGCGGTGATGTGGCGGTAGGTGCCCAGCACGATGTTGTTGGCGGCCAGCGAGTCGGCGGTTACGAAGAAGCCGAGGTTGCGCTTGACCAAACGGCGCTCGTCTTCGGACAGGCCGTTCGGGTTCTTCCACAGCTCGATGTCGCGCTGCATGTTCACTTCCTGCGGCATCCAGTGGTTGGCGCAGCCGGCCAGGTATTTGTCCCAGGCCCATTTGTACTTGAACGGGACCAGCTGGTTGACGTCGGTCTGGCCGTTGATGACGCGCTTGTCGTCGGCGTTCACGCGCAGGGCGACCTGCTCGGCGCTCGCTTCGGCGGTGGCGCCCATCGGAGGGGTTTGGCGCGGGCTTGCCGCGGCTTCATCATCCCAGGATAGCATTTTGTTGAGTTCCTTCTGTTTAAGCTTTTAAACCCGAGGCAGAAACTAGTGGCAGCCACGGTGTGGCTGCCACTTGATTCACCGGTGTTGGTGTCTATTGTATTACTGGCAGGCTTCGCACTCTTCGAAACCGTCGTCACCCGGACGCAGGTAGCAGGCGGCGCCTTCGACCACGGCTGGTGCTGCCTCGACCGGAGCGGCCGGTGCGGCGTTCAGCGCTGCCGGGGCGTTGGCGGACACTGCGTTCAGCGCGCCGGTGCGGGTGGTCGACTTCTCCATGTGCGACGCAGCGATCGTGCGCAGGTAGTAGGTCGTCTTCAGGCCGCGCAGCCAGGCCAGCTTGTAAGTCTCGTCCAGTTTCTTGCCGGAAGCGCCAGCCATGTAAATGTTCAGCGACTGGGCCTGGTCGATCCACTTCTGGCGGCGCGATGCGGCTTCCACCAGCCAGGTCGGCGAGATTTCGAAGGCGGTGGCGTAGATGTCGCGCAGGTCTTGCGGCACGCGGTCGATCTTGCTCAGGGAACCGTCGAAGTACTTCAGGTCGGCAATCATCACTTCATCCCACAGGTCGCGCGCCTTCAGGTCGCGCACCAGGTAGGCGTTGATTTCGGTGAATTCGCCGGACAGGTTGGACTTCACGTACAGGTTCTGGAAGGTCGGCTCGATGCAAGCGGACACGCCAATGATGTTCGAAATGGTCGCGGTCGGAGCGATCGCCACGCAGTTCGAGTTGCGCATGCCGAACTTGGCGATGCGCTCGCGCACCGGGGTCCAGTCCATCGAGGACGACAGGTCCTGCTCCAGGTAGCCGCCGCGGTTTTCAGCCAGCAGCTTGACGGAATCCTGCGGCAGGATGCCGCGGTCCCACAGGGAACCTTTGTAGGATTCGTACTGGCCGCGCTCTTCCGCCAGCTCGGTCGACGCCAGGTAGGCGTAGTAGCAGACTGCTTCCATCGACGTGTCGGCGAAAGCAACGGCTTCCTGCGAAGCGTAAGGCACGCGCATCATGTGCAGGCAGTCCTGGAAGCCCATCACGCCCAGGCCGACCGGACGGTGGCGCAGGTTGGCGTTGCGGGCCTTGTCGACAGCGTAGTAGTTGATGTCGATCACGTTGTCCAGCATGCGCATTGCGGTGCGGATGGTCTTCTGCAGCTTGACGTGGTCCAGCTTGCCCTCTTTCATGTGGGCAGGCATGTTCACGGAACCCAGGTTGCAGACGGCGATTTCGTCTTCATTGGTGTTCAGGGTGATCTCGGTGCACAGGTTGGAGCTGTGTACCACGCCCACGTGCTGCTGCGGCGAACGGATATTGCATGGGTCCTTGAAGGTGATCCATGGGTGGCCGGTTTCGAACAGCATGGACAGCATCTTGCGCCACAGGTCCAGCGCTTCGATCTTCTTGAACAGGCGCAGTTCGCCTGCGGCGGCCTTGGCTTCATAGCCCAGGTAGGCTTCCTCGAAGGCCTTGCCGACCTTGTCGTGCAGGTCCGGGCAGTCGGACGGCGAGAACAGGGTCCAGGTGCCCTTTTCCATCACGCGCTTCATGAACAGGTCGGGAATCCAGTTCGCGGTGTTCATGTCGTGGGTACGGCGGCGGTCGTCGCCGGTGTTCTTGCGCAGGTCGAGGAATTCCTCGATGTCCATGTGCCAGGTTTCCAGGTAGGCGCAGACGGCGCCCTTGCGCTTGCCGCCCTGGTTCACCGCCACGGCGGTGTCGTTGACCACTTTCAGGAACGGCACGACGCCTTGCGACTTGCCGTTGGTGCCCTTGATGTGGGCGCCCAGTGCGCGCACCGGCGTCCAGTCGTTGCCCAGGCCGCCGGCGAACTTGGCCAGCAGTGCGTTTTCCTTGATGGCGTCGTAGATGCCTTCCAGGTCGTCGGACACGGTGGTCAGGTAGCAGGACGACAGCTGCGAACGCAGGGTGCCCGAGTTGAACAGGGTCGGGGTCGACGACATGAAGTCGAAGGTCGACAGCAGGTTGTAGAACTCGATGGCGCGCGCTTCGCGGTTTTCTTCGTTCAGGGACAGGCCCATGGCGACGCGCATGTAGAAGGCCTGCGGCATTTCGATGCGCACATCGCGCACGTGCAGGAAGTAGCGGTCGTACAGGGTCTGCAGGCCGATGTAGCCGAATTGCAGGTCGCGGTCGGCCACCAGGGCCTTGGCCAGCTTGGCCAGGTCGAACTTGGCCAGCTCAGGGTTCAGCAGCTCGGCTTCGATACCCTTGGCGATGTATTTCGGGAAGTACTCGAGGTATTCGGCGGCAGCTTTCGCTTGCGGGGTTTCCTTGCCGAAGACTTCCTTGCGGATGGTGTGCAGCAGGATGCGGGCGGTCACCTGGGAGTAAGCCGGGTCCTTTTCCATCAGCGCGCGGGCAGCCAGGATGGCGGACTTGTGCAGTTCTTCGACCGGCACGCCGTCGTACAGGTTCTTCACGGTTTCAGCCAGGATGGCGTCGGAATCGACGTGCTTTTCCAGGCCGGAGCAGGCGGCGCCGATCAGGTCGCGCACTTCCTGCATCACCAGCGGACGGCGCACGCCGTTCTCGGTGACGGAGATTTGCGGTTCGGCGGCAGCAGCGGTGCCTTGCGCTTCCTTCTTCAGGCGGCGCTCTTCCATGTGCTTGGCGCGGTACAGCACGTAGGCGCGGGCCACGTCGTGCTCGCCGGAGCGCATCAGCGCCAGTTCCACCTGGTCCTGCACGTCTTCGATATGGAAGGTGCCGCCGGAAGGCTGGCGGCGCACGAGCGCGTTCACGACGTTATTCGTGAGCTGCTCCACCAGTTCGCGGATGCGCGCGGACGCCGCACCCTGGCCACCGTTGACGGCGAGGAAAGCCTTGGTCATCGCCACGGCGATCTTGGACGGCTCGAAAGCGACCACGGCGCCGTTGCGGCGGATGATACGGTAGTCGCCCAGCGCGCTGGCTGGAGTGGTCAGGCCGCCGGCGTTAGCGCCTGCGGTGGCCGGTGCTTGTGGCACTGGGGTGATGGAGGTGTCTTGAGTAGATTGCAATTTAGGCTCCCACGATAACGCGTGTCAGGTTGTTTTCTTACAGCAATTTTGACCACTACATCTAGTGAATCGGATAAATCTATCCACTAATTGTAGTGACCGCTTCCCGGACGCACAAGGGCATTTTTTTAAAGCCCGGACAATATTTCTATTGACTTTTCATATCGCCGGAAGTGACGGGCGATCGACGGTAAGCGAGTACTAAC
>DASWYX010000314.1:0-7000 GCA_036404755.1 Pseudoduganella sp. | reverse complement strand
GAAGCGGTCCGGGCGGCCATCGTTGCGGTTATCGCGGACGATATTGTCCGGCCGGCCATCGCCGTTGCGGTCAATCATGTTGTTCCGATTATCGCGAGCCATGTGATCGGGCCGGCCGTCGCCGTTGCGGTCGATCATATTGTTGCGATTATCGCGAGCGATATTGTCCGGCCGGCCGTCGCCATTGCGATCGATCACGTTGTTGCGATTATCGCGAGCCATGTGGTCGGGCCGGCCGTCGCCGTTGCGGTCGATCATGTTGTTGCGGTTGTCGCGGGCCATATTGTCCGGCCGGCCGTCGCCATTGCGGTCGATCAGGTTATTGCGGTTGCCGCCGCCGAAGCGGTCCGGGCGGCCATCGCCGTTGCGGTCGATGCCGGCTGCGCGCGTATCGCGCCAGGCAGGGCGGTTGACCGGAGCCGGCGGCGGCGTATGAACGACGTTGCGCACATCCGGCGTGCGTCCGCGCGGCACGGTCGGCACGACGATCGAGCGGCGGCGCTCGAACTGGTCGCGCGGCAGCACTGTCACGCCATCGCGGCGGCCGTCGTGGTCGCGGTCGCGATAGCGCTCCTGCCAGCGGTCGTTGGAGCGGTGATGCCAGGCAAAGCGGCTCTCATACGCCGGCGTTACGCGGTAAGTCGGAATGAAGCGGTCGCGCGGCGACAGCGGATACCAGCCCACGCCGGGCCCGCTATAGGAACCGATACTCACACTCCAGTTGCTACCGCCAACCCAGCCCACCATTGCCGGCGCCCACACGGGGCGGCCAACGAAGCGGCCCGGCGCCCAGCACCAGCGGTTGTTCACCACGACCCAGCGGCCATAGTGGGAAGGCGCATAGCCCCATGGCGCGTTATCGACCCAGGTCCAGCCCCAGGGATCGACCCAGACCCAGCGGCCGTCGCGGTAGGGCGCCCAGCCGGACGGTACGAGGCGCGGCGTCCACAGCGTGCCATATTCGGGGCTGTCGACCCAGGTGCCGTACTGGTCCAGTTCTTCATAGCCGGTGACGTCGCTGGGCAGGTAACGGGCCGCCGGCAAGCCTTCCTCGCGCCGGTCGCGGGCTTGCACCCAGTCGTCGAAGCGGTCGCGCACGACCAGGCTGGAATACAGCTCGTCGCCGCGCACTTCGATGCGCTTGCCCGCCTGGCCATTCGTATAGACGCCACCGCCTTCCACCTGCACGGCGCCGGCGAGGACAGAAACGCTGGTGGTGTCCGGCGCACGCTCGGTATCCACGCGCACCGTGCCCGGTTCGGTCATCACGATGCGGGCTTGCGGCGTACGCAGGTCAAAGCCGCCCAGCATATGCGGATCGCGGATGCGCACGCTGGCCGTGCCGTAGTTCAGGCGCAGGCGCATGCTGTCCTCGTCGAGGTCCAGCACTTCAATATCGGAATCGCCATCCAGGCGCACCGCCGCCGAACCCACGCGGAATTCGGCACGCGCGCCCGGCGCGGTAGTAATGTGATTGCCGTTGGTGACCGGCCAGTTCAGCAGATTGCCGGTTTCCTGCTCGCCGTTCACCAGCATGGTCACCTGGCCTTCGATGACGGAGACGCGGCCCACCCGCGTTGGCGGATCCGCCAGCGCCAGCGACGATACTGCCACCAGCACCGCTAGTAGCAGGAAATGCATAACTTTGCGTTTCATGGTCTCCACTCCCGAACGTTTTTGTTTTCATTTAACGCCTGAAAACTGAACACGACGACCGCCGTTACAAATGATTGCAAAAGCGATCGCAAAAGCGCGGGATGGGAGGGAAATCAGGCGTGCGCGCCGCCCCGCTTGACGAAGAACAGGGCCGATCCAATCAGCATCAGCAGGCCGCCGAACACGCGGTTTTGCTTCTTCAGGGCACTGGCGTCGCGAAAGAAGCGCTGCATCGAGGACGCCAGGAAAGCATAGCTGTGCATCACCGTCAGGTCGATCACGCACATGGTTGCCGCCAGGATGGCCAGTTGCGGCAGCAGTGGCGCGCTCTGGGTGATGAACTGCGGCAGCACGGCCACCATGAAAATGATGCCCTTGGGATTCGTGGCATTGGTCAGGAAACCGGTCAGGATGCGCTTGCGGGTGGACGGCAGTATGGATTGCAGGGTCACGCCGGCGCGGTCGCCGATCTGCACCTTGGCGCGCCACTGGCTCAGCCCCAGCCAGATCAGGTAGATCGCGCCCACCGTTTTCACCACATTGAACGCCACTTCGGACGCCAGCAGCAGCGATCCCACGCCCGCGCCGGCAATCGCCAGCACCAGCAGCAGGCCCAGTTGCAGGCCAATGATGGTGGCGCTCGTTTTCTTCACGCCGTAGGACAATCCATGCGACATCGACAATACCGCGCCGGAACCCGGCGACACGGCAATGATGGCTGCGGCGATGACGAAAGTAATCCACGTGGCAAAGCTCATGACAATTCCCGGCAAGCAAAAAAACCTAGTATAGCTGCCCTGGCCTTCGTCAGCCCTGCCGGCAACCGTGATAGATTGTCGGGATTTCATTCTTAGGAGTTTGTTAATGGCCAGTTCCAGCCTGCTCGCCCTGATTGACGATATCGCCACCATCCTGGACGACGTGGCCGCCATGAGCAAACTTGCGGCGAAGAAGACTGCCGGCGTGCTGGGCGACGACCTGGCTTTGAACGCGCAGCAGGTATCCGGCGTGCGCGCCGAGCGGGAACTGCCCGTCGTGTGGGCCGTGGGTGTCGGTTCGCTGAAGAACAAGGCGATCCTCGTGCCCGCCGCGCTGGCGATCAGCGCCTTTGCGCCCTGGGCCATCACGCCCCTGCTGATGCTGGGCGGCGCGTACCTGTGCTTCGAGGGCTTCGAAAAGCTGGCGCACAAATTCCTGCACAGCCAGGCTGAGGACGACGCCCACCACGCCGAACTATCCGCCGCCGTTGCCGATCCGAACGTCGACCTGGTCGCGCTGGAGAAGGACAAGATCAAGGGCGCCATCCGCACCGATTTCATCCTGTCGGCCGAAATCATCGTGATCGCACTCGGCACGGTCGCCGATGCTCCGTTCAGCCAGCAGGTGACCGTGCTGGCAGCCATCGCCGTAGTGATGACGGTCGGCGTGTACGGCATCGTGGCCGGTATCGTCAAAATGGATGACGCCGGACTCTACCTGACCAGGAAAGCCGGCGCCGCCATCCAGGGCTTCGGCCGATTCCTGCTGGCCGCCGCGCCAAAATTGATGAAATTCCTGTCCGTGGCCGGCACGGTGGCCATGTTCACCGTCGGCGGCAGCATCCTGTCGCACGGCATTCCCGCGCTGCACCACGGTGTCGAGCATCTGGGCGACGTCGCGCGCGACGTGGGCGGCATCGGCCCGGTCCTTGGCGTGGTCGCGCCGCCGGTGGTGGAAGCCGTGATCGGCCTGATCGCCGGCGCCATCGTGCTGGCCGCTGTCACCCTCGGCAGCCGGCTTCTGAGCGGCATCAAGCGGCAGGCCTGATCACCCCGGGCAGTGGGGCACTGCCCCAAACTTGATATAGATCATTAATTTTTGACCTGCGCATCCCTAGACTGCACTCCTATACCCAGGAGTGCGCGATGCGAGTTAATTTACCGGTAATAAACCAGGAAGTTGAGCTGGACGATGAACAGGCCATCGTCTCGAAAACCGACCTGGATGGCAACATCACCTACGTCAACCCTTACTTCGAACAGGTAAGCGGCTTCACGGCGGAAGAGCTGCTGGGCCAGCCCCAGAACATCATCCGCCATCCGGACATGCCCAAGGAAGCCTTTGCCGACCTGTGGGCCTCGATCAAGTCCGGCCTGCCGTGGACCGGCATCGTCAAGAACCGCTGCAAGAACGGCGCCTACTACTGGGTGCGCGCGAACATCACGCCGATCCGCGAAAATGGCCGCACGACCGGCTATATGTCGGTGCGCACCAAGGCCGAGCCGGCGCAGATCGCCACCGCCGAAAAGGCTTACCGCGAGCTGCGTGAACACGGCACCCAGCATATCGCCATCGTGCACGGCCATGTGATCCGCCGCGGCATCGAAGGCTTGCTGTCTCGCCTGAGCCACGTTTCGCTGGCCATGCGCATCTGGCTCTCCACCAGCGTGGTCAATGTGCTACTGGCGGCCGTCTGCATCGCCAGCCTGTTCAACGATGGCAGCGACGCCCTCCGCTACGGCATCTTCGGCGCCACCGCCGCCGGCCTCGTGATCAACGTCTTCCTGTGGTACACGCTGCGCGTCGGCATGCTGCAGCCGCTGGGCCGCGCTCTGGAAGGCGCGCGCCAGATCGCGGCCGGCGACCTGTCCGGCAGCTTCGAATCCCACAGTTCGGACGAAGTGGGCCAACTGCTGCGCGCCCTGCAGCAGATGAACAGCAACCTGATCGCCACCATCCGCGACGTGCGCGTGAATGTCGAAACGATGGCTGTCGCCACGCGCCAGATCGCCGTCGGCAACCAGGACCTGTCCGGCCGCACGGAATCGCAGGCGGCCAGCCTGGAAAAGACCGCGTCCAGCATCGAGGAATTCTCGTCCACCGTAAAAGCCAATGCGGACAACTCGCAGCAGGCCAATCTGCTGGCGCAAGCCGCATCGGAAGTGGCGGTGCAGGGCGGCGCCATCGTCGCCGACGTGATCGCGACCATGGATGAAATCAATACCTCGTCCCGCCGCATCGTCGACATCATTGGCCTGATCGAAGGCATCGCTTTCCAGACCAATATCCTGGCGCTGAACGCGGCCGTGGAAGCGGCGCGCGCCGGTGAGCAGGGCCGTGGTTTCGCCGTGGTGGCGGGCGAAGTGCGCCACCTGGCGCAGCGCTCCTCGGCAGCGGCCAAGGACATCAAGCAGCTGATCGAAGTCTCGGTGGGCAAAGTCAGCGACGGCATGGAACGCGCCCAGCGCGCCGGCGCCACGATGGAGCAGGTAGTCGGTTCGGTGCAGCAGGTTACGGCCATCATGCAGGAAATCTCGACCGCCTCGCGCGAGCAAAGCATCGGCGTGGACCAGGTCAATGAAGCGATCGCCCACATGGACCAGGTCACGCAGCAGAACGCCGCCCTGGTCGAGGAAGCAGCAGCGGCTGCGAGCAGCCTGGCCGAAGAAGCCTACGACCTCACGCAGGCCATGAGCCTGTTCAAATTCGGCGGCGCGCGCCGCCCGCGTGCCGCTGCACGCAAGGCCGTCCTGCAACTGGCCGCGGCCTGACCGGAGAACATGATGGAAGTCCAATTCGACGCAGACCTGATCAGCCGCCTGAGCACGGCCGGTCCGCGCTACACCTCTTACCCGACCGCCGACCGCTTCCACGCGGATTTCGGCTACACGAACTTTCTGGAAGCGCTGGCGGCGCGGCGCCTGCGCGGCGGGCGCGGTCCGCTGTCGCTGTACGTGCACGTGCCGTTCTGCGATACCGTGTGCTACTACTGCGCCTGCAACAAGATCGTGACCAGGGACCGCAGCAAAGCCGCCACCTATCTCGAATACCTGAAGCAGGAAGCGGAGATGCAGGGCAGCCTGTTCGGCGGCATGAACCGCGTGGAGCAGCTGCACTTCGGCGGCGGCACGCCCACTTATTTCAGCGACGAGCAGATGGACGAGCTGATGGCCCACCTGCGCGCCCGCTTCGATTTCGCGCCGGACAGCGAAGGCGAGTACTCGATCGAGATCGATCCCCGCACCGTGGACCGCGAACGCATCTTCAGGCTGCGCGTCCAGGGCTTCAATCGCGTGAGCCTCGGCGTGCAGGACTTCGAACCCGAAGTTCAGAAGGCCGTCAACCGCATCCAGCCGGCGGAAGAAACGCTGGCCGTGATGCGGGCCGCGCGCGACGCCGGCTTCCGCTCCATCAGCATTGACCTGATCTATGGCCTGCCGAAGCAGACCATGCAAACGATGACGCGCACGCTGGCCAAGGTCATCGAAGCGAATCCGGACCGCATCGCGCTGTACAACTATGCGCACATGCCGCACCTGTTCAAGCCGCAGCGCCGCATAGCGGAAGAAGACTTGCCGGCGCCGTCGGTGAAGCTGGACATGCTGGCCCTGTGCATCAAGACGCTCACGTCCGCCGGCTACGTCTACATCGGCATGGACCATTTCGCCAAACCGGACGACGATCTCGCCGTCGCCCAGCGCCAGGGCCGCCTGCACCGCAACTTCCAGGGCTATTCCACGCACGCGGAAACGGATCTCGTTGCGCTGGGCGTTTCGGCCATCAGCGCCGTCAACGGTACCTATAGCCAGAACGAGAAAACGCTGGACGAGTATTACGCCCGCCTGGATGCCGGCCGCCTGCCGATCGCGCGCGGCTATTCGCTCGATGCGGACGACCTGTTGCGCCGGCTGGTGATCCAGATGTTGATGTGTAATTTCGAGCTGTCCATCTCCGCGCTGGAACTGGCCTACCCGATTCGCTTCAAGCATTACTTCGCACAGGAGCTGCAGCGGCTGGAGGAATTCGCCGAGGACGGCCTGGTGACGATCGAGGACGACTGGATTTCCGTATCCCTGCGCGGCCGCCTGCTGATCCGCAATATCTGCATGGTGTTCGACCGCCATCTTTCGCGCGACCGAGCCGCACGGCCTACCACGGGCGCGGCACAGCCCTTGCGCTTCTCCAGGACGATATGAACCTGTTGCCGGTCTTCGTCGTCGGGCTCGCGGGCAGCGTGCATTGCGCGGGCATGTGCGGCGGGATCGTCAGCGCCTTCAGCGTTGCGCGCCGCACGGCCGTTCCTGGCGCCGCCGCGCCCGCACCGCGCGTGATCCCGATCGCGACCGTCGTTGCGGCCGCAAAGGGCGGCGCATCCAGCGCGCGCTCCTGGCCGCTGGTCCTCGCCTACAACGCCGGACGGATCGGCAGCTACGCTCTGGCGGGCGCCATCGCCGGCGGACTGGCGGGTAGCGCCGCCGACCTCGCGCGCGTCGCGCAATGGCAAAGCGCCGGCTATTGGCTGATGAATCTCATGCTGGCCGCCCTCGGCCTCTACCTGATGGACGCCTGGCGCGGCCTGGCGCGC
>DASWYX010000313.1:0-7051 GCA_036404755.1 Pseudoduganella sp. | reverse complement strand
TCTTGCCTGGTATGGCGAGTTGCCACCGCGTGCCCTGTATTTGCAGGTCATCTGGATCACGGGCCTTGCCATGATTGTCCTGGGCCTGGTGCACCGGCTGCCAATTAAGGTGCTGCTGGCTGTGGGCCTGGTGATCGTTTGCGGACATAACGCTCTTGGTTCGCTGAAGATTGCAGAGGGGACGAGCGCGTATTCCATCTGGACCTTGCTCTTGCACCGCGGCGTGCTGTTCCACGACGGCGCTTTCCAGATCAAGGTAACGTATCCTCTGCTGCCGTGGATTGGCGTGATTCTGCTGGGTTACGCTGCCGGCCCGCTATACGGCCGGGCAATGACGCCCGCCAGCCGCAAACGCCTGATGATGGCCCTGGGTGTCTCGTCCTTGCTCGTGCTGGGCGTGCTGCGCGGATTTAACGTCTATGGTGAGCAGCTGCCGTGGGTCGCGGGGGACAGCGCTTTGATGACGGTCATGTCGTTCATCGATTTCACCAAATATCCGCCATCATTGGACTTCCTTCTGTTCACGCTTGGCGTCGGATTGCTCGTGCTGGCCGGCCTCGAACAGGTCGATAACGGATTCACGCGGGTTTGCGCTACGTTCGGTAGCGTGCCGATGTTCTACTACCTGTTCCATCTTTATCTTCTGCTGGCCCTGCAAAAGCTGCTGGTGCTGGTATTCGGCGCCAACCATGGCGACCGCTTCGGCGTCGGCGAATACTGGCTGGTTTGGCTGGTGTCGCTCTTGCTGATCCCCGTTCTGTATATCCCTTGCCGGGCATTTTCACGCTTCAAACGCCGAGCGACCCAGGCGTGGGTGCGCTACTTCTAAAACCACCACTTGCCATCAATACCATGACCGATTTCCAGTCCGCCTACCCCGTTGAAATCCGTTTCCCGGACCTTACTCCTTATGCTGAGAGCAACACCGGCATCCCTTATGTATTCACTTTTGACAGCGGCATCGCTGGCCCGCATGTGATGATCAACGCGCTCACCCACGGCAATGAGGTCAGTGGCGCGGTCGCGGTCAAAGAGCTGCTGGATTCGGGCATTCGCCCACGCCGGGGCAGATTGACGCTGTCCTTTGCCAACGTCGAAGCCTACCAGCGCTTCGACGCCGGCAATCCTGACGCATCGCGGTTCGTCGACCAGGATTTCAATCGTATCTGGAGCGAGGCCGTGCTGGACGATCCCTCCCTTCAAAGCGCTGAATTGCGGCGCGCACGTGAGATGCGCCCGATCGTCGACACGGTCGATGTGCTGCTTGACCTGCACTCCATGCATGAACGCAGCGCACCGCTTTCAGTTTCCGGCCCGCTGGAGAAGAACGTCGCGCTGGCGCGCAAGCTAGCCACGCCGGCATGGATCATCAGCGACGAAGGGCACCCGGAAGGCCGGCGCTTGCGCGACTACGGCGGCTTTGGTGATCCAGCCAGTCCGAAGTGCGCCCTGATCATCGAGTGCGGCCAACACTGGGAGGAGGGTGCCGTCGCCGTGGCCCGTGACACGGTAGCGCGCTTTCTCGCGCTGCATGGCACGGTGGAGCCGGATGACGTGCCGGCCGCATGGCGCCAGCCCTTGCCGCCGTCAACGCGGTTGGTGCGCGTGACCGAGCCGGTGGTGGCGTCGAGCATGGATTTCCGCTTCGCGGGCGATTACACCGGGCTGGAGACATTTGCCGACGCCGGATCGGTGATTGGCTGGCGCGATGGCGAAGCGTTGAAGACGCCGTATCCGAACTGCGTGCTGGTGATGCCGTCGCTGCGCCAATTGCGGCCCGGCATAACCGTGGTGCGCTTGGGCCAGTTGGAGGCTTCCACTCAAGGCGGACGGGAGGGCGATGTTGATGACTGAGCAGCAAGCAGATGTGGTGATTGTCGGCGGTGGCTTCATGGGGGCCGCCACCGCATTCTTCCTGCGGCGCCGTGGGGTATCGGCGATCCTGGTCGAGCGGGGCCTGGTCGGCCAGCAAGCCAGCGGCGTCAATTTCGGCAATGTGCGGCGCCAGGGGCGCTACTTGGCGCAGCTGCCGCTGGCGAACCGCTCCCGTGAAATATGGGGCCGGTTGAATGAGCTGATTGGCGAAGACCTCGAATTCCTGGTCAGCGGCCATATCCGGGTCGGTTACCGTGACGAGCATGTCGAGCGCATGGAAAAGTATGCCGTGGACGCGCGGCCTTACGGACTGGAACTGGACCTGATCAGCGGCCGCAGGCTGCGGCAGCTGTTTCCCTATCTTGGGCCGGAGATCGTCATGGCCTCATACTCGGCGCATGACGGGCACGCCAACCCGCGACTGGCGGCGCCCGCGTTCGGACGTGCCGCGGCGCGCGCCGGGGCCCGTGTGTTCGAGAACACGGAAACGCTCGACATCTCGAAGACGGGCGAAGACTTTGTCGTCAGCGCTGCCGGCGGCAAGACTTTCCGCGCCCCGGTGGTGCTGGTCACGGCGGGAGCATGGGGGGGCCGTATCAGCGCCAGTTTCGGCGAGCCGGTGCCGATGAAGGTGCAAGGGCCGCAAATGTCGGTGACTGAACCGGTGCCCTATGCCATTGCGCCGACGATCGGCGTGTCTTCGTCGATCAAGGAAGAAGTGGTCTATTGCCGTCAGATCAAGCGCGGTAACATCATTATCGGCGGTTGTGGCCATGGTCCGGCCGATCCGGACACGCGCCGCGCCTACGTGCTGCCCGAGCACACCTTGAAGCAGTTGCGCCAACTGCAACGGGTGGTACCGGCAGTGAAGCGGCTCCACATCATTCGCACCTGGAGCGGCATCGAAGGCTATATGCAGGACGATATTCCGGTCATGGGTCCGAGCGCGCGCGTCCCCGGCCTGTATTATGCCTTCGGCTTTTGCGGCGCCGGCTTCCAGCTGGGGCCAGGCGTGGGGGACGTGATGGCGGAGCTGATTCATACCGGCAATACCACAACCCCGATCGAGCCATTTGGGATCGGCCGCTTCGCGCAGGCCGCGGCAGAGCAGAAATAGCGGTTTTTGGGGCCGCGAACAGCATAGTTTGCGCCGCCGTAGAATATGCTGCGAAGGGGGGAACTTCGGAAGACCGGTAGCGTGCACGAGGGCCAAGTAAGCAGAAAAAACCATTGCCGCTACTTACAATGGATTTGCGCGCATCCATTAACCCCGGAGAGATAAGAGAAAGTGCAAGATGGACCGAACCAGCATTCATAATCCGGCCGTTTGGGCCCAACCGCCGGCGGGCCCCACCGCCACTACCAGCCTGACCGAGCAGGCGGTCCGTTCGCGGATTGCCATTATTGACGTCCTGCGCGGCCTGGTGATGCTTATCATGCTGTTCGACCACGTGCGGGAAACGATCTACCTGCACAAGCAGGTCACCGATCCGATGACGATCGACGCCACGGAACCCGCATTATTCTTCACCCGCCTGGCGGCGCACTTCTGTGCGCCGATGTTCGTTTTCCTGACCGGTCTTTCAGCCTGGCTGTATGCCAATCCGTCTGCCGGACCGCGTGACGCCACCGGTTTCCTCGTCAAGCGCGGCCTGCTGCTGGTGGTGCTGGAAATCTTTGCCGTGAACTTTGCCTGGGCCGGCGTGTTCCCGCCCGCGGTGCTGTACCTGCAGGTGATCTGGGTGATTGGGCTGGCCATGATCTTCCTGGGCCTTGTCCACAAGCTGCCGATCAAGCTGCTTGGCGCCGTGGGCCTGCTGATCGTCTTCGGCCACAATGCGCTGACCTGGATGAGCTTTGAGCCGGGCACCTTCGCCTACTACGTCTGGACCGTGCTGCTGCATCGCGGCTACCTGGTCGCGGAAGGTGCGGTGAAGCTGAAGGTCACTTATCCGCTGCTGCCATGGATCGGCGTGATCCTGTGCGGCTATGCTGCCGGCCCGCTGTTCGGCCGCAGCATGACGCCGGAACGCCGCCGCACGCTGCTGCGCGCATTCGGCGCAGGGGCTCTCCTGCTGCTGGCTGTCCTGCGCGGCTTCAATATCTACGGTGAGGAACTGCCGTGGGTGCAGGGCCAGGATGTGATCCATACCGTGATGTCCTTCCTTAACTACACGAAGTATCCGCCGTCGCTGGACTTCCTGTTGATGACGCTGGGCACAGGCGCCCTGGTTGCTGCCTGGATGGAGCCGATGGATAACTGGTTCACCCGCGCCTGCGCCACATTCGGCGGCGCACCGATGTTCTACTACCTGCTGCACCTGTATGTCCTGCTGATCGGCCAGCATGTGCTGGTGGCGATGTTCGGCGCCAACCACGGTGAACGCTGGGGCGTCAGCGAAGTCTGGCCGGTCTGGATTGTTGCGCCCTTGCTGATGCCCGTGTTGTATGTGCCATGCAAGGCTTTTGCCAACTTCAAGCGGACGTCCAAGGCGGCATGGGTTCGTTATTTCTGAAGTCCTGCGCCACCTGCATCACGATGGCGGTGCTGGCACTGCCAGCCGCAGCCACCGAAGATACGGACACTCCCGGCACCGGCGGCTGGGAGAATAACCTCGGTATCAGCTACGAACGCCATCATGGCAGCTGGCGCGTGGCGTTTCCGGATGCGGAAATCAACTACGGCGTCGGCGAGCGGCTGCAACTCCTGCTTGGCATGCCCTACGTCCGAACCCGTGAGGCGGGCGGTCCACGCTCCAGCGGGTTTGGCAACATCACGACAGGCGCCAAATGGCGCTTCTTCGACGACGAAGAAAGCGGCACGGCGCTGGCCATTTTCCCGCAACTGTCCTGGAACTCATCTTCCGCCACCGTCTCGCGCGGCCTGGAGACGCGGGGCTACAGCTTCCTGATGCCGCTCGTCGCCGGCTACAAGCGCGGTAACACCGGTTTCTACGCTGAATTCGGCCGCAATTTCGTGCAGGAAGGTCCGCACGAATGGCAGGCGGGCCTGAAGGTCCTGCACCAATGCCTGCCCGTGCTGGAGTGCCGCGTGGAGCTGGAGCACAGCCGCATTCCGCGCGACGGCGGGCAGACCACCGCCAGCGTGGGCGGCAAGCTGAAACTGCAGGAGGGGTTGATCCTGAACGTGAGCGGCGGGAGGGATATCGCGGGTGCGAAGGAGCACCGTCGTGGCCTGGTGATGTATATCGGCCTGCAGTTCCTGCGCTGAGGGATTGAACGGCGCGCGCCGCGGAAAGGGCGCGCGCCGTTTTGCTTTAGTCGAGCAGTTGGCCCAGGCGTACGACGGTCACGCCGGGACGCAGCTGGCGCAGCGAGGGCATCACCAGCACGCAGTTCGGATAGGGCGTGCGCACTTCCTTGCCATTGTTCCAGCCAATGAGCGTGCCCTTGTCGGGAAAGGTCTCCAGGCCGGTGTAATTCTCGGCAAAGTGGAAGTCCATGCTTTCGGCGACGACGGCGTCCGTTACCCGGACGACATGGCGCTGCTCGGGCAGCGGCTGCAGCCAGCCGGCCGGGATGTCCGACACGTCCAGATTCCCGCTCAGGATCAGGAAACGCGCGCAGCAATTGCGCGCCACGGCAACTGCCTTGGCTTCCCAGTGTTGGCCGCATTCGATCAGAAGCGCGTTGCGCGAGCTCTCGCGCAGGCCGAAGTCGCCATAATCGCGCAGGCGGCGGCCTTCCGAGTGGCCTTCGTCGCTGACGATGTGGGCCGGCGTGCCGAGGCGCTGGGCCAGGGCGATGCCCTTGTCCAGGGGACCGCAGACGTTGAGGGGAGCGCTGCGCTCATGCATCGAGTGCAGGTCGAGCAGGAAGTCCACCGTATCGACGATGGGGCGCATGGCCCGCGCGCGGCGCAGTTCCGTGGAATCGCGCGACAGGTCGTCCAGCACTTCCGGTTTCCATACGCGGTTGAAGTCCTGGTCGACAAAGCGCGACGCATCGGGGTTCTCCGGGTCCCAGCGCTTGTAGGCCTCCACATTGGCGAAGGAGAAGGTGACGCGGCCGCGGCGCGGGCGCCAGGCCCCATCCAGCATCGCCTTCACGGCGATCGCGCCGCATACCTCGTTGCCGTGGGTGAGGGCGTTGATCATGGTGTGGCTGCCCGGTACGCCGCTGTCGAAGGTGTAGACGTAGGGGATGCCGGTATTGCCTGCCGCGTAGGCATTCAGGTTGGGGAAATCGACCTCGATCGGATAACGTTCAAGGTTCATCAGTTGATCCCTCCCATGCAAAGATATTTGGTGTGCATATAGTCTTCCAGGCCGTAGCGCGAACCTTCGCGGCCGTAGCCCGACTCCTTGACGCCGCCGAACGGCGCCGCTTCGGCCGCCAGTGCGCCTTCGTTGATGCCGACCAGGCCCGTTTCCAGGCGCTCGGCCATGCGCCACACGCGCGCCAGGTGCTGCGTGTAGAAGTAGGCGGCCAGGCCGAATGGCGTATCATTGGCCAGCGCGGCCACATGATCCTCGTCGCGGAAGCGGAACAAGGGAACGACGGGGCCAAAGGTTTCCTCGTGCGAGAGTTGCATCTCGTGCGAGGCTTCACCCAGCACGGTCGGTGCATAGTAGTTCGGGCCCAGGCTGCGCAGGCGTTCGCCGCCGCACAGCACCACGGCGCCTTTGGCCTGGGCGTCAGCGACGTGGGCAACGATCTTCTCGACGGCACGCAGGTTGATCATGGGGCCGATCTGCGAATCCTCTTCGGTGGCCGGGCCGACCTTGAGCGCGCCCACGCGTGCCGCCAGCTTCTCGGCAAAGCGCTCGTACACCGCTTCGTGCACGTAGACGCGGTTCGGGCTGACGCAGGTCTGGCCGCCGTTGCGGAACTTGGCGGCCATCAGGCCGTTGACGGCGGCGTCCAGGTCTGCGTCCTCGAACACAATGAAGGGCGCATTGCCGCCCAGCTCCAGCGAGAGCTTTTTCAGCGTATCGGCGGAGCCGCGCGCCAGCAGCTTGCCGACGGCGGTGGAGCCGGTAAAGGTAATCTTGCGCACGCGGCCATCGGCCTGCCAGGCGGCGGCGACCGCCGGCGTACGTTCGCGCGAGGCGGTCACGATATTCAGCACACCGGGCGGGACGCCAGCCTGCGCGGCCAGCGACGCCAGCGCGAGCGCGGTCAGCGGCGTGTCCTCGGCGGGCTTGGCGACCAC
>DASWYX010000312.1:0-13286 GCA_036404755.1 Pseudoduganella sp. | reverse complement strand
TCACGTAGTTCGTGCCCTGCCCCATCAGCTCGGTCACCAGCAGGCCGGTGCCCATCTTGCGCAGCATGCCCGCGAAGTCGTCGTCCTTCTTCGTGTGCTTCGACGTCAGCGACAGGTTGTGCGAACCGCCCGCATTGCCGGTGGTCTTCATGCCCAGCTTGCGCGCCGAATAGGTGGACAGGAAATAGCCCTGCAGCACGCCATCCCTGACCACATCGCGCTTATTGGTGCGCACGCCTTCCTCGTCGAACGGCGCGGAACCGATGCCGCCCACGACATGCGGGTCTTCCGTGACCTGGATGTGGGACGGGAACACGCTCTTGCCCAGCGTATCGAGCAGGAAGGTGGACTTGCGGTACAGCGCACCGCCGGACGTGGCCTGCACGAAGGCGCCCAGCAGGCCGGCCGCCAGCGGCGCTTCGAACAGCACCGGGCAGGTGCGGGTTTCCAGCTGGCGCGCATTCAGGCGGGCCAGTGCACGCTCGGCGGCATAGCGGCCCACCGCGTCGGCGGAAGCCATCTTCTTCGGATCGCGCACCGAGGTGTACCAGTCGTCGCGCTGCATCTTCGCGCCCTTGCCCGCGATCGGCGTCACGGACAGCGTGTGGCGCGAATAAGGGTAGCCGCCGATGAAGCCGCGCGAATTGGCGGACACGAAATGCGATTGCTGCACATGCACACCGGCGCCTTCGCTATTGGTGATGCGCGGATCGACGTCGAAAGCGGCCTGCTCGGCGCGCTGCGCCAAAGCCACAGCTTCTTCGGTGCTGATCGGCCAGGGGTAGAACAGCTTGAGGTCTTGCGGATTCTTTTCCAGCATGTCCTCATCGGCCAGGCCGGCGCAATCGTCTTCGGCCGTGAAACGTGCAATATTGTATGCAGCGTCGACCGTGGCGCGCAGCGACTTGGCGGAAAAGTCGGACGTGCTGGCGTTGCCGCGCTTCTTGCCGACAAAGACAGTAACGCCGATGCCCTTGTCCTTGTTCTGCTCGATCGTTTCGATCTTGCTCTTTCGAACCGACACCGACAGGCCGCTGCCTTCGCTGATTTCAACCGCGGCATCGGTGCCGCCGGCCTCGCGCGCATACGCCAGAACGTCGCGTGCAAGCTGTTTCAACTGGTCCTGGCTGTGGGTGAAGGCGGATTCGCTCATGGGCTGTTTTTAGGGGTCAAGGCGTTAAAACAGTTATCATAGCAGCCGTTTACTGTTTTTACAGGCACGCCCTGACCGGCGCGCCCTTCATCACCATGCCAAATCCTAATCGCGGCTCCGTCGGCTTCCAGTCGAGCGAGTTTGAACAAGAATACGAACGCCCTTCCAAGACTGAAATGAAGCGCCAGTCTGACGCACTGCAGCAACTCGGCCTTGAGCTGGTTGAGCAGCCGCGCGACCGCGTGAAACGGGTGCCGATGCCGGAAGACGTGCGCGATGCCATTCTGGAATGCCAAAACATCAAGAACCACGAAGGCCGCCGCCGCCAGCTGCAGTTCGTGGGCAAGAAGATGCGCTCGCTGACCGAGGAAGAAGTGGCCGTCATTCGCCGTACGATCGAGGGCTGGAAAGGCGCCTCCAAGGCCGATACCGCCGCCCTGCACGCGCTGGAGCGCCGCCGCGAGAAGCTGCTGGCCGACGACAATGCGCTGACCACGCTGCTGGCCGAGCATCCGCAACTGGACGCCCAGCACCTGCGCGGCCTGATCCGCAATGCGCGCAAGGAGCAGGCCGAGAACAAGCCGCCCAAGGCTTACCGCGAGATCTTCCAGATCCTGAAGGACCTGACCAAGGCTCCCGCTGCCGAAGCCGAGCCGGAAAACGAGGAAGGCGAAGAAGATGACGAGTGAAGCGGAACTGGTGATCGGCCTGGTCTCGGTCTCCGACCGCGCGAGCGGCGGCGTCTACCAGGACCAGGGCATCCCGGCGCTGGAGGAATGGCTGCGCAGCGCGCTGACCACGCCCTTCCGCGTTGAAACCCGCCTGATCCCGGATGAACGCGCGCAGATCGAAGCCACGCTGATTGAACTGGTGGACCGCGTGCGCTGCCACCTGGTGCTGACCACCGGCGGCACCGGCCCCGCGCGCCGCGACGTGACGCCGGAAGCGACCGTCGCCATCGGCACTAAGGAGATGCCCGGCTTCGGCGAACAGATGCGCGCCATTTCGCTGCACTTCGTGCCGACCGCCGTGCTGTCGCGCCAGACCGCCGTGATCCGCGAAACCTCCGGTCACGCGGCCCTCGTCATGAACCTGCCCGGCCAGCCGAAAGCCATCAAGGAAACGCTGGAAGGCCTGAAGGATGCGGATGGCAAACAGACGGTAGGCGGCATCTTTGCCGCCGTGCCCTACTGCGTGGACCTGATCGGCGGCCCCTACATGGAAACCGACCCCGCCGTCTGCAAGGCCTTCCGCCCCAAGTCCGCCATCCGCGCCAAATAACGCATGCCCGGCCCGGACCGCAACAACGCACGACCGACCGCGAACGCCAATATTCGAGGACACCAAATGACCCACGTACTGGAAAACATCGAAGTCACCACCTCCGACAACCCCGAAGTGTCCATCATCTGGATGCACGGCCTGGGCGCCGACGGCAACGACTTCGTGCCGCTGGTCGATGAACTGGACCTGGATGGCCTGCCGGGCATCCGCTTCATCTTCCCGCATGCGAACACGATGCCGGTGACGATCAATGGCGGCTACGTGATGCGCGCCTGGTACGACATCATCCACACCGACCTGGGTCGCCAGGAAGACGAAAAAGGCCTGCGCGAATCGCAGATCCTGGTGGAAGCCCTGATCGCCCGCGAAAAAGCGCGCGGCATCCCGGCCAGCCGCATCATCCTGGCCGGCTTCTCGCAAGGCTGCGCGATGACGCTGCAGACCGGCCTGCGCCACCCCGAGCGCCTGGCAGGCCTGATGTGCCTCTCCGGCTATGTGCCGCTGGCGGACAAGATCGCCGCCGAGCGCAGCGCCGTCAGCACGCAGACCCCGATCTTCATGGTGCATGGCCGCATGGATCCCGTGATCCCGGTCGGCCGCGCCATCGCTTCGCGCGACCTGCTGCAGTCGCTGGGCTACCAGGTCGAATGGCATGAGTACCACATGCAGCACTCGCTGTGCCAGGAAGAAGTGGACCATATCTCCAAGTGGCTGAAGCACGTGCTGGCCTGATGGAACACGGCCAGTTCCTGCCCAAAGTGCGGGCGCAGTACGAGCTGCTGCCCTACCCGCCCGTCGATCCGCAGGATGAGAAAAAGCGTCTGCAGCAGACGTGGACCGAATCGCTGCCGATGGTGAACCACTACTGCTTCCGCGGCCGCCAGAATTTCCGCCAGGGCTTCCGCGCCCTCGTGGCCGGCGGCGGCACGGGCGACGCAACCATCTACCTCGCCGAACAGCTGCGCCATACGGATGCGGAAATCGTCCACCTCGACCTGAGCACCGCGTCCATCGGCATCGCACAGGAGCGCGCGGCCATCCGTGGCCTGAAGAATATCCGCTGGGTGCATGACTCCCTGCTGCGCCTGCCGGAGCTGGACCTGGGCCGCTTCGACTACATCAATTGCAGCGGCGTGCTGCATCACCTGGCCGATCCGGATGCGGGCCTACAGGCGCTACGCTCCGTGCTAAAGGACGACGGCGCCATGGGCATCATGGTGTATGGCGCGGTGGGCCGCACCGCCATCTATCACATCCAGAAGATGCTGCGCCTCGCCAATGGCGCGCTGGAAGCGCCGGAGCAGATCGCCCATGCACGCGAAATGCTGAAGCAGCTGCCGCCCACCAACCAGTTGAAGCGCTACGAAGACCTGTTCGGCCACGAATGGCAGAACAGCGATTCCGGCCTGTTCGACCTGCTGCTGCACACGCAGGACCGCGCCTACACGGTCGAGGAGCTGTATGCCTGGCTGGTGGACCAGCGCGGCTTCCACCTGGAGCTGACCGACGTGCATCGCGGCCACTTCCCCTACCTGCCGTCGATGACGCTGGCCGCCGACGCTTCCCGCTCCCGCGCGCTGCTGAAGGACATGCCGCTGCGCGCGCAGCAGGCCATGTCCGAGCTGATGCTGGGCGACCTGATCACCCACTCCTTCTACCTGACGCGCCCCGGCGCCACGGCGCCGTACGGCGATGCGGACTACGTGCCCTTCATCTACCACGAGCCGCTGCCGCCGCAAACGCTGGAGCAGATCTTCACGGCGCGCAATGGCGCACAGCGCATCACGCTGGCGCACCCATTCCTGGGCCTGAAGGTGGAAATCGATCCCGGCAAATATTCGGCGCGCATCCTGCGCCACATCGACGGCAAGCGCACGTTCGGCGAAATCTTCGATATCGTGCGCAGCGAGTTCCGCGCCGCACCGCCGGACAATGCCACCCTGTTCGCCGACTTCAGGGAGTCCTTCGACTGCCTGAACGCAATCGAGCGCCTGCTGCTGCGCCACAAGGACTGCCAGCCGCTCTAGATCAGCAGTTTCTCCGGCGTGATCGGCAAGTCGCGAATGCGCTTGCCGGTCGCGTGGTAGACGGCGTTTGCCACGGCGGCGGCAACGCCGGTGATGCCGATCTCGCCGATGCCGCGCGCGCCCAGCTCGTTGAAATTGGTGTCGCTGTCCTCGACCACGAAAATGTCCATGTCCGGCACGTCCGCATTCACTGGCACGTGGTAGTCCGCCAGGTTGGCGTTCACGGCGCGGCCGTGGCGCCAGTCCATTTCGGTTTTCTCCGTCAGCGCCATGCCCAGGCCCCACACGATGCCGCCCATCAGCTGGCTGCGTCCCGTTTTCGCGTTGAGCAGCTTGCCCACGTTATAGGCGGCCACGATGCGCGGCACGCGCACGATGCCCAGGTCCGGGTCCACATGGACCTCGACGAAGACGGCGCCGAAGGAATGGGACGAGAACTTCTTCTTTTCCTCGCCCGGTTTGGCTTCACCGCTGGCATCGACCGGTTCGCCGCCGTGGCGGGCAATGACGGCCGCCATCGGTTCACGGCGCTCGGGCGCCTGGCGCAGGCGCAGCCAGCCATCTTCCGCAACGACTTCCTCGGGTGCTGCACCCTTCAGCGGCGAGACTTCATCGCCCACCGCCATTTCGACCAGCTTGCGGCGCGCGGCCAGGCAGGCCTGGTTGACCGCGGGGCCGATGCTGGCCGCCGTCATCGAGCCGCCGGACACGGGCGCTTCCGGCATGGCCGTGTCGCCCAGTTCGAACTTCACTTTCTGCACGGGTAATCCCAGCGCGTCGGCCGCCACCTGGGTCATGATGGTGTAAGTGCCGGTGCCCAGGTCGTGCGAGCCGCAACGCACGATGGCCGTGCCGTCAGGCTGGATGCTAGCCCAGGCCTTGGCAGGCAGCCGGTGCGCCGGGTACGTGGCCGTCGCCATGCCCCAGCCGACCAGCATGCGGCCCGCCTTCATCGAGCCCGGCGCGGGCGTACGCCGCGACCAGCCGAAGCGCTCGGCTGCGACCTGGTAGCATTCGCGCAGCTTCTTGCTGCTGAAGGGCAGATTCTTTTCCGGATCCTGCTCGGCGTAATTGCGCAGGCGCAGGGCCAGCGGGTCCATATTCAATGCGTACGCCAGTTCGTCCATCGCACTCTCCAGCGCGAAGGTGCCGGAAGATTCGCCCGGTGCGCGCATATAGGTCGGCACGCCGAGATTGAGCGTCGCCAGCTTCTGCGAAGTCTGCATATTCTCGCTGGCGTACAGCATGCGCGTGGGCGTGGTGCACGGCTCGGTGAAGTCATCCTGGAAGGAGGTATGCGAAATCGAGTCGTGCGAAACGGCGGTGAGGCGCCCGTCCGCGGCGGCGCCCATGCGCAGCTTCTGCTCCGTCAGCGGGCGCGCGCCGACCGGCGCGAACATTTGCGTGCGCTCCAGCACCAGCTTGACCGGACGGCCCACTTTTTTCGCCGCCATCGCCGCCAGCACCACGTGCGACCACATATTGCCCTTGCAGCCGAATCCGCCGCCAACGAAGGGCGAGACCACGCGCACCTTGTCCGGCTGGATGCCCAGGCATTTGGCCGCATTCTTCTGCACGCCCGAGATATTCTGCGTGGCGTCGTACAGCGTCAGGCGGTCGCCCTCCCAGGCGGCGATCGTGGCGTGCGGCTCCATCGGATTGTGGTTCTCGATAGGCGTGGTGTAGGTGGCTTCGATGCGCTGCGCGGCCCCGGCCAGGGCCGACTTTACATTGCCGCGATTGAAGGAAGATGGGCGCTCCGGATCTTCCTTCGGCTTGCGCGCATTGAATTTGGCGCCATGGAAATCCAGCACGGCAGGCTGGCGCACATAGCTTGCGCGCACGGCGCGTGCAGCGTCCATCGCCTGCTCCAGCGTTTCCGCCACGACCACGGCGATGGGCTGGGCGTTGTACAGCACCGCGCTGTCCTGCAGCAGGTTGATTTTCGGCGGCGGCGGCTTGTCGTTCTCGCCAGGCTTGGTGCGCGGCAGGCGCGGCGCGTTCTCGTGCGTCATCACGGCCAGCACGCCGGGCATGCGCGCCGCGCGCGCGCTGTCGATTGCCGTCACGCGGCCTTTTGGCACGGTGCTGAGCACCAGCACGGCATGGGCCAGGCGCGGGATCTGGTGTTCGGCGGAGAAAGTGGCGGCGCCCGTTACCTTGGCGGGACCGTCGGTGCGGTCGAGGCCTTTTCCGATGATGCTCATGCGCTTTCTCCTGCAATGTGCAGCGCCCGCACCACGGCGCGCTGGGCCATTTCAACCTTGTACTCGTTTTCCGCCAGTGGATGGGCGCCCTCCACCAGCATCAGCGCGGCCTCGCGGCTCACGCCGTCGCTGACGGGTTTGCCGACCAGCAGCGCTTCCGCCGCGGGCACACGCCAGGGCTTGTGCGCCACACCGCCCAGCGCGATGCGCGCCTGCTTCACGGTGCGGCCATCCATCTCCAGCGCGGCGGCCACCGAAACCAGGGCAAAGGCATAGCTGGCGCGGTCGCGGATCTTCAGGTAGTAGCTGTTGCGCGCAAAGCGCGAAGGCGGCAGCTCGACGGCGGTTATCAATTCGCCGGGCCGCAATATCGTTTCGACCTGCGGCGTGTCTCCCGGCAGGCGGTGGAATTCTGCGATGGGAATGCGGCGCTCGCCGTCGGCGCCTGTCGCCAGCACAACCGCATCAAGGGCCAGCAGGGCCACATTCATGTCCGAGGGATTGACGGCAATGCAGGACGGGCTGGCGCCGAGGATGGCGTGCATGCGGTGGTAGCCGTCGCGCGCGCCGCAGCCGGTGCCGGGCTCGCGCTTGTTGCACTGGCCGAAGGCGGTGTCGGTGAAATACGGGCAGCGGGTGCGTTGCAGCAGGTTGCCGCCCGTGGTCGCCATATTGCGCAGCTGGCCCGATGCGCCGGACAGCAGCGCCTGCGTCAGCAGAGGATAGCGTTCGCGCACCAGCTTGTGGTTGGCCGTGTCGCTGTTGCGGGCAGTGGCGCCGATGCGCAGGCCGCCATCGGGCAGCTCATGGATCGCGTCCAGTCCCAGGCGGCTGACATCCACCAGCCGCGTGGGATGCTCGACGTCGCCCTTCATCAGGTCCAGCAGGTTCGTGCCGCCCGCGATGAAGCGCGCGCCCGGCTGCTGGCCCAGGCGCACGGCGTCCGCCACGTCGCGCGCCCGGTCATAGAAAATGGCTTGCATGGTTCAGGCCTTGCGCAGCGCCACGCTGCGGATGGCGGCCACGATATTGGGATAGGCGCCGCAGCGGCAGATGTTTCCGCTCATGCGCTCGCGGATCTCGTCGTCCATGAAGGCCGGCGCGGCTTTGCGCACGTCGGGCGTGACGGCGCTGGCCGTGCCGGCGCGCGCTTCCTCCAGCAGGGCCGTGGCGGAACAGATCTGGCCGGGCGTGCAGTAGCCGCACTGGAAGGCGTCGTGTTCGATGAAGGCCATCTGCAACGGCGACAGCGCGCCGCCCTGCGCCAGCCCTTCGATGGTGGTGATGCGCTCGCCCTCGTGCATCACGGCCAGCGTGAGGCAGGAGTTGATGCGGCGGCCGTCCACCAGCACGGTGCAGGCGCCGCACTGGCCGCGGTCGCAGCCCTTCTTGGTTCCGGTCAGGCCGATGTGTTCACGCAGCGCATCGAGCAGCGTGACGCGCGGCTCCAGCGATAGGTTGTATTCCTTGCCATTGATATTCAGCGTCACCGGCAGCGGTGGAGCGGCGGGCGCGGATGGCGCAGGCGGTGCGGGCGCAGGCTTGGGTGCAGGCTTGGGCGCAGCTTGGGCGGGGGTTTGTGTGGCTGCCATGGCGACAAGGGCGCCTTGCAGGAAATTGCGGCGAGAAAGGCGTGGGTTCGCCTCGTCCGCATCTTGGGGATCACAATGGTCGGGCATCATTCGCTTTCGTTGTGTGCGCGACCGATGATCCCCCGCTACCGTCAATCCTTCTGTTAGCTGATTAACACATGCCTCAATCGGGCAGCGGCGCCGCCGTGCTCGGAGGAGGCTCCGATTGCGCGGCATTCATCACCATCGCCAGCAAGGTGTAGTAGCCGTTAAGCCCCATCAGGTCCGTGACGCCATGCTCGCCGAACTGCGCCAGCGCGGCATTCCAGCTGGCATCGCTGACGCGCTTGTCGTGCTGCAGCTCGACGCAGAAATCGTAGACGGCCTGCTCGTCCGGCGCCAGCGCTGGCGGCGTGCGACGCTCCGCAATGGCGTCGATGGTGGCCTGCGCAATGCCGGCGTCGCGGGCGATGGGCGCATGGATGGCCCATTCGACCTGCTGGTTCCAATGGCGCGCCGTCACCAGGATGGCCAGTTCCGACAGGCGCGTGCCGATCGCGCTGCGGTAGCGCAGGTATTCGCCCATGCGCTGGGCACAGCCCATCAGCTCGGGGCTGCGCAGCAGGGGCACGAAAGGTCCGTACAAGGCGCCGCGCGGGCCGTCGATCACCGCTTGCGCGGCGGCGCGTTGTTCGGGTGTCCATTCGGACGCGGGGATGGGGCCGAGGCGGTCTTTCATGATGAGGAAATGTTCGCACAGGACAGGAGAAAAATCAAAACACGGCGGCGGCCCGCGCGCTAACTTCTCCTGACGTTCAACTCATCGCGAGGCCTACATGACTCACCTGATCCACCGCGAACTGCGCCACACTCCGCCAACCGCCGTTGTCGCCTTCGGCATGCAGGTGCGCGACAAGGAAGGCAATACTTATCTGGACGCGAGCGGCGGCGCGGCCGTGTCCTCGCTGGGGCACAGCCATCCCGATGTGTTGGCGGCGATGCAGGCCCAGCTCAAGGTGGCGGCCTACGCGCACACGTCCTTCTTTACGACGGACGTGGCGGAAGAGCTGGGCGCGCGGCTGGCGGAGGATGCGCCGGGGGACCTGGACATGGCTTACCTGGTGTCCGGCGGCTCGGAAGCGATCGAGGCGGCGCTGAAGATGGCGCGCCAGTATTTCGTGGAGAACGGCGAAACCGGGCGGCGCGTGTTCATCGCCCGGCGCCAGAGCTATCACGGCAACACGCTGGGCGCGCTGGCCCTGGGCGGCAACGAATACCGCCGCCGCCATTTCGAGCCGATGCTGATGGATGTGGCCCGCGTGTCGCCATGCTTCGAGTACCGCGAGCGGCGTCCCGGGCAGGATGTGAACGAGTACACGGCCGGCCTGTTGCAGGAGCTGGAGACCACGATCCTCGACATCGGCCCGCAGAACGTGATCGGATTCTGCGCGGAGCCGGTGGTGGGTGCGACCAGCGGCGCGGTGCCGCCGACGCCGGGCTATTTCAGGGGCGTGCGCGCGCTGTGCGACAGGTACGGCATCCTGCTGATCGCCGATGAAGTCATGTGCGGCATGGGCCGCACCGGCACGCTGTATGCGATCGAGCAGGAGGGCGTGGTGCCGGATCTGGCGGCGCTGGGCAAAGGATTGGGCGCCGGCTACCAGCCGATCGGCGCGGTAATGGCGCGCGAACATATCGTGCAGCGCATGCGCAATGGCAGCGGCATCTTCCAGCACGGACACACTTACGTCGGGCATCCCGTGGCGGCAGCGGCGGCGCTGGCGGTGCAGAAGGTGATCAGGCGCGACTGCCTGCTGGGCGCGGTAACGGTGCGCGGCGCGGCCTTCAAGCGCATGCTGCGCGACGCCTTCGGCAATCATCCGCATGTGGGCGATATCCGCGGGCGCGGCCTGCTGGTGGCGCTGGAGCTGGTGCAGGATCGCGAGACGCGGCGCCCCTTCGATCCGGACCTGCGGCTTTATTCAGCCGTGAAGCGGCAGTGCATGGCTTGTGGACTGATGGTGTATCCGATGGGCGGGACCATCGACGGGAAACGGGGCGACCATATCCTGCTGGCGCCGCCCTTTATTGCGACGGAGCGGGACCTGGCGGAAATCGTGTCGCGTTTGCAGGACGGATTGGCTCGTGCCATTGCCAGTATCGAGCCAGGTGCAGCGTAGGGCGGATCGTTGATCCGCCGCACACGCGGCTTATCAGAATTCCTGGTAGCCGATAACGTCCTGCTGCTGCTCGCCGAGGCCGGCGATGCCGAGGCGGACGAAATCGCCCTTTTTCAGGTAGCGCTTGCGCGCCAGTCCAACGCCGGCTGGCGTGCCGGTGGCGATGATGTCGCCCGGCTCCAGGGTCATGAACTGGGAGATATAGGCGACCAGCTGCGGCACCTTGAAAATCATGTCCGACGTGCTGCCGGTCTGCATGCGCTTCTCATTCACTTCCAGGTAGAGATCGAGCTTGTTCACGTCCCACACTTCATCGCGGGTGACGAGCCACGGGCCGACAGGGCCGAAGGTATCGCAGCCTTTGCCCTTGTCCCACTGGCCGCCGCGTTCGAGCTGGAATTCGCGTTCGGAGACGTCGTTCACCACGCAGTAGCCGGCGATGTATTTTTCGGCGTCCGCCGCGCTCACGTTGCGCGCGCGCTCGCCGATGACGATGCCCAGTTCCACTTCCCAGTCGGTCTTCTTCGAACCCTTGGGCAGCATGATGGAATCGTCCGGGCCGGACAGGCTGGTGGTCGCCTTCAGGAAGATGATCGGTTCCTTCGGAATCGGCATGCCCGCTTCCTTGGCGTGGTCCTTGTAGTTCAGGCCAACGCCGATGAACTTGCCGACTTTCGCAACCGGAACGCCAAAGCGCGGATTGCCACGCACGACGGGCAGCGTGTCGTGCGGGATCTTCGACAGCTTGCGCAGTGCTTTGTCCGACAGGTTTTCGCCGCCGATATCGCCGCTGATCACGCCGGAGAGGTCTCGCAGCTTGCCCTCTTCATCGATCAGACCGGGTTTTTCTTTGCCTGGGCGGCCGTAACGAACCAGTTTCATAACATCTTCCTTCTTGGTGAAGGCGTTATTCTACCGGATGGATCGAGAGGCCTCCCGATGTGCACGATAGCGTGCATGAAGGTAGTGCAGCAGGCCAGGCAACTGCAGCAGCACCAGCACGGCAAATGCGCATTGATAGGCTTGCGCCGGCGCCCTGCCTGCCGGTCCCGCGGGCCAGCATGCGACGATGGCGCCGAAGCCCGCCTGCACGGCAAAGGCGCCAGTAAATATAAGGAGATTGAGGCAGGTGGAGGTTCGCCCCATCAGCGCGGGCGGCACGGATTGCGCGACGATGGTGTATTCGATGCCGGTGATGGTCCCGACCAGCATGAAGGCGACGGCGAGCATGGGCATGACGGGACGCCAGGCGGCGATCATCGCGCACTGGATGATGACGAAGGCCGCGACGCCAATCGCGGCGAGATCGATCGGCTGGCGTCCCCGTTTTGCGGCCCATTCCGTGAGCATGCCGACAGCGATGGCGCCGAAGATCACGCCGGCCATGCCCAGGTAGAGCAGCCAGGCGATGGCTTGCTGGTCCAGGTAGGCGGTGTCGGCGAGCCAGCGGCTGATCCACAGGCCCTGCATGCCGAAAAAGACGGTGTGCGGGATCAGCACGAGCGCCGCGGTTTCGCGGAAGGCCTTGTGCGTGAAGATGTCCTTCAGCGCCTGGCGGCCTGGCGGCTTGCGCGTTTCGGGCGGCGTGGTGGGCGCGGTGGGCGCGAGCAGTGTGATCGCGGCGGCGAGCACGGCGCAGCAGATCGCCAGTCCCGTGAAGATGCCGCGCCAGTCCGTGTAGTGCAGGGCGAGCCTGACTGGCAGCGTGGCCGTGGCCGCGCCCAGTCCTCCGGCTGCGATCAGGTAGCCTTGTACTGACGGCGCTTTCTCTGGCGAGATCCACGTGGAGATGGCTTTCATCGCAGCCATGAAGCAGGCGGCGAGTCCCAGGCCCATGATGCTGCGCGCGATGGCCATTTGCGTGAAGGTCTGGCTCTGGGCGAAGGCGTAGGTTCCCACTGCGGCGATCAGCAGCATGACTGCCTGCACGCGGCGCGGACCGTGACGGTCCAGCGCCAGTCCCACCGGCAGTTGGGCGAACGCGAAGGCGAGGAAGTAGGTGCTCGTAAGCGTGCCCAGTTGGGCGGGCGTCAGCTGCACGGCTTGCAGCATTTGCGGGGCGAGCATGGCGTTCACCGTGCGCAGGAGCCAGGACAGGTAGTGTCCTAGCGCGAACGGAATGAACACTTGCAGCAGTACCGCGAGCGCGGACAACTCGCCGGCCGCACGCACGCGCCCTTGCCAGAGCTGCGCCGGCCAAGATGGCCAAGTCCCCCGAGCCCGCGTTGGCCCAGTTGGCACCGTTAGCTGGCCCGTTGGCTGGTCCATTGGCTGATCCGGCTGCCGGGATGCCGCCCCGCCCGACGAGACGTGGCTTGCCGGTGCTGCCGGCACCGCAACGAGGCCGAAGTCGCCATAGACGCGCTGGACGGCCGCCGCCGATTCGCCTGCGCCTGCACGATCGGCCCCGTCGGCACGGCGGGCTGGGCCAGTGCGGGCCACTGCGCCTGCTCGGTTGCCTGTGCTTGCGCGATCGGCTGCACCTGCGTAATCGGCCCCTTCTGCGTGACCGGCTGCACCTGCGTGATCGCCTCCGCACGCGTAGTCGGCCGCGCCTGAGAGGTCGGCTGCGCGTACGCGATCAGCTGCTGGCGAGGCGTCGCCCTGGTCTTCGGCGCCTGGCATCGAGCCGCGCCGATCGAGTGTCGGACGCTCGCGAGCAAGTGACGGTGTTAGTGGGCGGTGTGGCATCGGCGAGTAGCGTCGGTTACGTGGCGGTCATTGGCGGCGCGAGGTCGGCGGCAGCCCGTCGCCCGCGCGCCGGCGGCAGCCGACAGCGGCAGGCAGCGGGCGGCTGGAGGGCCGCAGCGGGCGCCAGCGGCGGCGGGGCATGGGCGGCGGGCGGGCTAGGGGTTAGGCAGCAT